>NZ_JACYHC010000696.1:0-1915 GCF_017152085.1 Staphylococcus sp. EG-SA-2 | reverse complement strand
CATCATTGGATTTATAGCTTGTTATATTGGCTATCATATTTAAAAATAAAATGCTTCATTCAGCAAATAGGTAAATTACGACACCTTCCTGAACGAAGCATTTTTTAATTTTCATGCAAATTTTTTAACACCATATAATGCCTATCAAAATAAAACAATCTTTGTTGCCGTTTAAATAATGTGAATGTCAATAAATTCTCCAAACTAGTCGAAAATAAAACAGGCTGGGACATAAATCCCTAAAAAAACAGCAGTAAGATAATTTTCAATTAGAAAATATCTTACTGCTGTTCTCTATTTATACAATACTTCGTATTGAATGGCTTCGCTTTCCTAGGGTGCCGTCTCAGCCTCGGTCTTCGACTGGCACTGCTCCCTCAGGAGTCTCGCCATTAATACTACGTATTAACATGTAATTTTACTTTTACATACTTTAAAAAAATAAGACACTTTGCCCAACTTACACTACCAATAGAAACTTCTGTTAGAATTCCTTAAAATGATATTTCGCGATATGTAAATGAAATTGTTGAAACGATACCTGATAGCGAATTCGATGAATTCAGACATCATCGTGGCGCAACATCCTATCATCCAAAAATGATGTTAAAAATCATCTTATATGCATATACTCAATCTGTATTTTCTGGTCGTAGAATAGAGAAATTACTTCATGACAGTATTCGAATGATGTGGTTAGCTCAAGATCAAACACCTTCTTATAAAACTATTAATCGTTTTAGAGTGAATCCTAATACTGATGCGTTAATTGAATCTTTATTTATTCAGTTCCATAGTCAATGTTTAAAGCAAAATCTTATTGATAATAATTCAATTTTTATTGATGGTACATAAGTAGAAGCTAATGCCAATAGATATACATTTGTGTGGAAGAAAAGTATTCAAAATCACGAGAAGAAATAGATTTAATTGGTAGTCATTTAGATAAAGAAATCGAAGATTTAAATCATTCTATTTAGAACGAAGATTGTGCTCAAATTAGAAAACAGACCCGTAAAAAAGAACTGAGATTAAGAAGTTCAAAAAGAAATTTGATGATTATTCCGAAAGAAAAAATAAATATGAAGAACAAAAATCGATTCTTAAAGATAGAAATAGCTTTTCTAAAACTGATCATGATGCAACTTTTATGAGAATGAAGGAAGACCATATGAAAAATGGCCAACTTAAGCCAGGATACAATTTACAAATAGCGACAAATTCTCAATTTTTTTATCCTATGACCTATTTCAAACCCCAACAGATACTAGAACTTTAATTCCATTTTTAACAATGATTCAAAATACCTTCGGTTATTTACCAGAGTATATTGTAGCTGATGCAGGTTATGATAGTGAGCAAAACTATATGGCTATTATAGATGATTTTAATAAAACGCCACTTATTACGTATGGCATGTTTATTAAAGATAAAACTAGAAAGTTTAAAAGTGACATTTTTAACACTCAAAATTGGAAATATGACGAACTTAATGATGAATTTATATGTCCTAATAACAAAAGAATAGGTTTTAAAAGATATGCATACCGTAATGATAGATATGGTTTTAAACGTGACTTCAAGCTATATGAATGCGATGACTGTTCAGCATGTTCTTTGAGGCAACAATGCATGAAACCAAATTCGAAATCCAATAAGAAAATCATGAAGAATTATAATTGGGAATACTTTAAAGCCCAAATTAATCAAAAGCTTTCTGAACCAGAAACGAAAAAAATCTATAGTCAAAGAAAAATTGATGTAGAGCTTGTTTTTGGATTTATGAAGGCTATTTTGGGTTTCACTCGAATGTCAGTTCGAGGAATAAATAATGTTAAACGAGAGCTAGGTTTTGTATTAATGGCACTTAATATAAGGAAAATAGCAGCTCAACGAGCTGTACATTATAAAATAC
>NZ_JACYHC010000695.1:0-1925 GCF_017152085.1 Staphylococcus sp. EG-SA-2 | reverse complement strand
ACTTTTGAAACGCGCTCATCTGTCAATGTTTCTTCTGTGTCTAAATAATTTAAACGTATTGCAATTGATTTTTTACCTTTTTCTAAATGTTCGCCCTGATATACATCAAAGACAAGTGTATCTTTTAATATATTGCCACCGTGTGCATGAATCGTTGATAATAAATCAGCTGCTGGAATATTTTGATCTACTTCTAATGCAATGTCACGAGACATGCCTGGGAATCTCGGAATTGGCTGGTAATTAATGTAACCTACCGACACAGCCATTAATGCATCAAAATTCAACTCAAAAACATACGTACGTTTTAAATCATTATCAGCTGCTAATGTTGGATGTAATTCACCAATAAAACCAACAACTTTATTCTCTAATAAGATTTCAGCAGTACGACCTGGATGTAATCCATCAATATCAGCACGACGATAACTAAATTCAAGGTTTAACTTTTCAGATACTCGATCCACGACACCTTTTGCTAAATAGAAATCAACCGTTTCTTTCTTACCTTGCCATTGATTGACTACATAATCTCCAGTTAAAATACCACTTAAATATTCAACTTGATCTGGTAGTTCACCTTCTCCATTAGCAAAGAAGACATTGCCGATTTCAAATAATTTTACATCTTTATTTTTGCGTGCCACATTATATGATGCTGCTTCGATTAAATGTGGTAATAAACTTTGACGTAATGACGCATGCGCTTCACTCATTGGCATCAATAAATCAATTGTTTGACGCTGTTGCATCGAAAATGCAGTAGCATCCTCTTTAGAAACTAACGAATACGTAATAGCTTGATCTAATCCAGCACCTTCTAACACTTCTTTAACCATTCTAGTTTTATATTGGCGATCAGTTAGCTGACCACTAGTAACTTTATCGAAGACAGGTAACGTTGATGGAATATCGTCGTATCCATATATACGTGCAACTTCTTCAATTAAATCTTCTTTAATTGTAATATCTTTACGACGTGATGGTACTAGCACTGTAATAACATCATCATTTATTTCTGTATCAAACCCTAGTTGATTAAAAATAGTAACAATATCATTTTGTGACAAATCAAATCCAATAGTGCGATTAATTTTATCAGCAGTGATGTCGATTGGTGTAATAAATGCACCAAGTTCTCCTGAAGACACTCTATCTTTTAGCACTTTTCCGTTTGCATAAGTTTGTAATAAATAACATGCACGGTCGACTGCTTCATCTACAAATTCAGTAGCTATTCCTTTTTCAAAACGACTAGATGATTCACTGCGTAAATTTAAACGTCTTGATGTATGACGAATTGAAACTGGATCAAAAATAGCACCTTCAATCACTATATTTGATGTTTGTTCTTTAACTTCTGAAAAATCGCCACCCATAACACCAGCTAATGCAATTGGAGTTTGTCCATTAGTAATGACAATATCGCTCGTTAATAATTCACGTTCTGTATCATCTAATGTTGTCATTTTTTCGCCTTCATTAGCTTGACGAACAACAATTTGTTGTGAACCAATCGCATCTTGATCAAACATGTGCAATGGTTGACCGTATTCTAATAACACATAATTTGAAATGTCAACAACATTATTAATAGGACGTATACCCGCTTTTATTAAGCGTGCTTGCATCCAAATTGGCGAAGGTTCAATTGTCACGTCGTGAACAACACGTGCACTATAATATGGTACTTTATCTTCATTTTCAATTGTCACAGTCAATTCATCATTTGCAGATAACTCAAGCTCATTTGATGTTGTCTCTGGCTTAGTCATTTTTGTATTATATAATGCTGCAACTTCATAAGCAGTACCTATCATACTTAAAGCATCTGCACGATTCGGCGTTAAATCAAATTCCATTACTTGATCATCTAAATATAAAGCTTGTAAGGCATCTGTTCCTGGAACTTGGGATTCACTAAA
>NZ_JACYHC010000694.1:0-1932 GCF_017152085.1 Staphylococcus sp. EG-SA-2 | reverse complement strand
TATTGTTAATCGACACAATGGTACGATTATTAATATTTTTGATGATATGTCAGAAAAAGATAAAGAAGAATTTGAAGCATTTAAAAAGAGAAGCCCTAAATACAACCCAGGTATGAGTGATCATGATGAAACAGATGGTGAGTCAGAAGACATTCAACATCATGACAATGATAATAACAAAGCAATTCAAAATGACATACCAGATCAAAAAGTCGATGATAAAAGTGATAAAAATGCTGTTAATAAAGAAGAAAAACACGATAACGGTACAAATAATTCTGAAGAAACTAAAGTTAAATAAGGGTATACTTTGATTAATCGTAATTTTTAGGAGAACCGCTATGATAACATTTGAAAATATACAACAACTTGAAAAATACACCTTAATGACTATGCATGGTCTTTTTAATCAACTTAAACTCGGTATTATTTCAATCGACAATGCAGAGCATACGCTCTTTACACCTTATATGATGGAAACACTCTCTTCCCTAGGCATGAAAGACAGCATTGTCGATTTAATTCATAAAGGGACTGAATTAGAAGACTTTGCAGCATTTAATTTATCAATTGAAGATACAGTTACAGTCTGTTTACAAAGAACTGAAGAACTATTAAATCAATACAAAAATGTGGAATTCAATGACAAAATATTAATCAATTGGCGTATTATGCAAAAGTAATAGACATATAAAAGTCGAACGTAACTAAATGGATATTGATTTTATTCTTTCTAAATTACAAGTATTTCATTTTATAAAGTTTGAAAAGAGGTATATTGAAGTGGAGAAAAATGAATATATAGCTAAATATAATGAATATAGTCAATTATTAGACGCTACATACTCGCAAGCCGTAGCATACCTTTTAAATAAATATGGCGCTGTAACCGATGACTATTATAAGGAAAAATCATACACGCGATTTTTAAATGGAGAAATCAAAAGTATTACAAAAGGAAAATACACTAGAGCTGGTGAAGGATTATATTGTCATCACATAAGCGAAGACAAATTCCAAAACTTATCTGACCTAAGATTCATTTCCGAATTTAAGTACTCATACAACTATCAAAAGAAAGAAAACTTAGTTTACTGCGATTTAATCGAGCATTTAATTTTACATGCAATTATTACAAAAGAATCCAATGGCCAATTTGGTGTGGCTGGATTATGTCAAATGATCAAACCAACAGTCATTGATTGGTACATTAGCGAATATAATCCAAAACCAGCATGGATGCAAGCCACCAAAGCACGTGCCTATTTGCCTAGAATATTAGTAGAGAAACTAC
The DNA here is from genome assembly GCF_017152085.1 of Staphylococcus sp. EG-SA-2. Taxonomy (NCBI): domain Bacteria; kingdom Bacillati; phylum Bacillota; class Bacilli; order Caryophanales; family Staphylococcaceae; genus Staphylococcus; species Staphylococcus sp. EG-SA-2. Next base: position 638 of record NZ_JACYHC010000694.1, on the reverse strand, counting down.
TCATTAAAATTGACGATATGTTAAAAGAAATAGAAATATATGATTTCCTTGAGTCTAGATAAATGATTAATGGAGATTTATTTTTTGCTGTTGAGATTTTGTTATAGATGTTTAAACCCATAATTAAATATATTTTATAAAAATAGACCACGCATACCTATCTTTAAACGGACAATGTTTATAAATGAGTTTGCATGGTCTTGAATTGTATTAGTTTTCTTTTGGTTTTAATAAATCGACTAGATTTTCACAATATTTATCAAATATGTATTCCTAAATTATACAGCCTTAATCCAGCAGCTACTTTCGAAACTTCCAACTTAGTTGATATAAGGTTCAATAGTTTGTTTCATTCTTTTTCAGATAAACCAGAACTTAAATTGATATTATTGACTTCATAAAAATTATAGACTAATGCCTCTATTTGCTTTTTAGGCATAAGTAAGTCGACTGAAAACTGATTTACGTCGCTTTCATAAATCATTTCATGTAAATTCTTTAGACTATTATCGTTGTTATCTTTAATTTTGTATAAATAACGGCCGAGTTCACGAGCTATTGCAAATCTTGTATTATTAATCGAGTGATTATTATTGATATAAATCGTTCTTCCACTTAAATAACCCGAAGTATTACCC
>NZ_JACYHC010000693.1:0-1945 GCF_017152085.1 Staphylococcus sp. EG-SA-2 | reverse complement strand
CCGGTTAAATTAAAAATTAAAATAGTTATAGCAATGACTGAAGCAGGTGCAATCAACATAATTGGATGAGACGAAATAAAATCACGACCTTGTTGCAACATAGCGCCCCACTCTGGTGTTGGCGGTTGTGCACCTAACCCAATAAATGATAGTGAACTTATATATAAAATGATTTTACCGAAATCAACGACCATCAAAACGATAATAGCCGGTATAATTTTAGGTGTTAAATGACGTATTAATATTGTTCTTGTAGGTACATGAAATAATTGTGCCATTTTTATATAAGGCTTATTCATTTCGCTATTAACTATACTTCTAGTCAACCTTGTGTAATTCATCCATTTTATTACTGTAATTGAGATAACTAAATTCCACAAAGATGGTTGAAAAAAGCTTGCTAAAGCAATCATGATGATAAATTCTGGAATACTTAGACCAACATCAATAAACCTTAACACTAATCGTTCAATCCACCCTTTTTTATATCCGGCAAATAGACCTAGTGTAACACCTATGACAACGATAGCTATTAATGTTAAAACAGTAACAAACAATGTTGAACGTGCACCGATAATAATTCGGGTAAATAAATCTCTCCCATAATCATCAGTTCCTAATAAATGCAACCAACTAATAGGTTCAAAAGTTTGTGATAAATTGACTTTGGTTGCATTTTCACTACTGACAAAGAATTGCAGTACAATTACCACAAAAATAAATGCAACGAATACAAAAAATATCAGGTTATTCTTTGAAAATATTTTATGCATGACGGTCACTACTTACTGATATCAATGGTGTATTGGTTTTGATTTTTGGATTTCCTAATTGTAAACGCTGCTTCGGATCAAGTAATAACGTTAATAAATCAGCAATCGTATTGATAATAACAACGAAGAAGCCAATAAATAACACGCATCCTTGAATAACAGGATAATCTCGAGATTTAATACTATCCATTAATAGATAACCAATACCAGGTATATCAAATAAATTTTCAATCACTACAGTACCACCTATTAGACTGCCAAGTGAAATCCCTAGTAATGGGATAATCGGCAAAATTGTTGGTTTTAGTAAATCATGAATTAAAATATAACGTTCATTCATACCGCGTAATCTTGATGCTTGTACGATATTACTTTGCAATAACATCAATAAATTAGAACGCACTAAACGAATGATGTATGCACACATACCTAAAGATAGCGTGATTACAGGTAATATAAACTGACTTAGTATAACGCTATCTATATTCATTAAATTTGTGACAATAAATAATAAAATAATACCGATAAAGAACGCTGGTAAACTAATCGATAGTGTTGAGATCACTCTAATCACTTTATCCGTCCACTTATGAAATCGTTTGGCTGCTATAATGCCGAGCGGTATAGATATGCATAACGACACTACTAATGTTGAAAATGATATGAGTAATGTTATGGGTGCATAGTTGAATAATATCTGTGTTACCGGTTCTTTTGATTCAAAACTTTTTCCTAAATTAAAATGTAATAAATGATTCATCCAATGCCACCACTGTACCAATAAAGAATCATTTAATCCCAATTTATCTTTGGTTGCATTTATTTGTTCCGTCGACACTTGTGCTACATCAAGATGTAATATTTTATCAACAGGATTGCCTGGTGATAATTTCATTAAAATGAATGTAAGTGTAGAAATAACAAATAAAACAACTATCATTTGCATCAGTCTATACAACATAGACTTTATTATGAACATAATAGTCCCCCTCCTTGTGTAAGTTACTAACACTTTCTTTTTACATGAGAATGGCGCATGTATATGCAACTTACATATTAAGAACCAACGTTCATTATAGTATTATCCATAAAGAAATTGAAGTATATTTAATTTTTTAACAAAATCATTATAAAATATAATATTTTGAATCAAGTCAACCATGTAAAATATA
>NZ_JACYHC010000692.1:0-1972 GCF_017152085.1 Staphylococcus sp. EG-SA-2 | reverse complement strand
ATAATAGATACAAAGAAGATAAATATAGGTATTTTTCGAGCAATAATAATTAGCTTTTCTGTATTAGGACTTACTTGTTGTCCACCATAAATTTGCGTTAATACAATGCTCACTACCATTTGATAAATCATTACCAATGCAAATCCAAGCAATGCCCATGGAATGATATATTTTTTAGGTTCTTTAACTTCTAATTCTAATTTTGTTGGATTTTTAATTTTTAAATTAATTAAAATAATCGTCGTGGCGGCGATTAAAAATAGAACAAGTTGTATGTAAATGACTGCTTTAGTCAGTTCTATGCCACTATATTGTACAAATGGTAATTTTTTTACAATGAGAAGCGGTAAAAATTGAGACAATATATAAATAATAACAGTTAGCAATGATGCCCATAATCTTGTCATAATTTTCCTCCAAATATTTGTTTATAATTTATTTTATCGTAAATAACTTGAAGTTACAAAACTTAATTAAAAGGTTATGACTTGAAATTTTGACCAAATTTGATTATTATAAATGTATGTTAGCACTCTTTAATGTTAAGTGCTAAACTTTAGGTTTTTTAAGGAGGAACAATCATGCTAAAACCAATTGGAAATCGTGTGATTATTGAGAAAAAAGAACAAGAACAAACAACTAAAAGTGGTATTGTTTTAACTGATAGTGCTAAAGAAAAATCAAACGAAGGCGTTATCGTTGCAGTAGGAACTGGACGTCTATTAAATGATGGTACAAGAGTGACTCCTGAAGTGAAAGAAGGGGACCGTGTCGTGTTCCAACAATATGCTGGTACAGAAGTTAAACGAGATAATGAAACATATCTAGTATTAAATGAAGAAGATATTTTAGCGGTAATTGAATAATATAAAATTAAATTCATAGATAAATTGTAAAGAACGAAAATGAAATATGACTAAACAAATGGAGGTTTATCATTTATGGTTAAACAATTGAAATTCTCTGAAGATGCACGTCAAGCAATGTTACGTGGTGTAGACCAATTAGCAAATGCAGTTAAAGTAACGATTGGTCCTAAAGGACGTAATGTTGTATTAGATAAAGAGTTTACAGCACCTTTAATTACGAACGATGGTGTAACGATTGCTAAAGAAATCGAATTAGAAGATCCATATGAAAATATGGGGGCTAAACTAGTTCAAGAAGTTGCAAATAAGACAAATGAAATTGCTGGTGACGGTACGACAACTGCAACAGTATTAGCTCAAGCAATGATTCAAGAAGGCTTGAAAAATGTTACAAGTGGTGCGAACCCAGTTGGTTTACGTCAAGGTATCGACAAAGCAGTTAAAGTTGCTGTAGAAGCATTACATGAAAATTCTCAAAAAGTTGAAAATAAAAATGAAATAGCGCAAGTAGGTGCGATTTCAGCAGCAGATGAAGAAATTGGACGTTATATTTCTGAAGCTATGGAAAAAGTAGGTAACGATGGTGTCATTACAATTGAAGAATCAAATGGACTAAACACTGAACTAGAAGTGGTTGAAGGTATGCAATTTGATCGTGGTTATCAATCACCATATATGGTTACTGATTCAGATAAAATGGTTGCTGAATTAGAACGCCCATACATTTTAGTAACAGATAAGAAAATCTCGTCTTTCCAAGATATCTTACCTTTATTAGAACAAGTGGTTCAATCTAATCGTCCAATCTTAATTGTAGCTGATGAAGTTGAAGGCGATGCATTAACAAATATCGTGCTAAACCGAATGCGTGGCACATTTACAGCTGTTGCAGTAAAGGCGCCTGGTTTCGGTGATCGTCGTAAAGCAATGTTAGAAGATTTAGCTATTTTAACTGGTGCGCAAGTGATTACTGATGATTTAGGCTTAGATTTAAAAGATGCATCAATTGATATGTTAGGTACTGCAAGTAAAGTAGAAGTAACTAAAGATAATACCACTGTTGTTGATGGTGACGGTGACGAAAACAGCATTGATGCACGTGT
>NZ_JACYHC010000691.1:0-1972 GCF_017152085.1 Staphylococcus sp. EG-SA-2 | reverse complement strand
TTTTTTCATTATTAACTGCGGCACTAATCTCAATTCGGTTTAAGTCAAGCTCTTCGAAACAATACTTTATCAATGCCTCAACTGCTTGTGTCATAATCCCATGACCCTCAAATTGTTTATCTAAATAATATCCTAATGAAGTTTTTCTGTGCATGCGATTAATTTCATGTAAACCGATGACACCAACTAGCGTTCCTTCATACCAAATGCCACACTGAAATCCATTACCATCAGAAAATTGCAAAAGTCCTCTTTTAATAAACGCACGCGTATCTGATGGTTGCTCAGTTGCATCTACCCAAGGTAACCATTCCCTAAGTGAATTTCTTGAACGATTGACTAAATTGAAAAGCGCTTCTGTGTCATGGGCTTCTAAAATTTTTAATATTATTTGTTCATTCACTTTCATTCCAAACATACCATCACACCCTCATTTATTTTTCATATAATTTTGTAAATTATCATAATAATAACATATTAATATTACGCCTTGTATCTTAAATTTGTTGTCCTTCCCCAACTTGCATTGCTTGTAGAATTTCTTTTCGAAATTCTCTTTGTTGGGGCCCCGCCAATAAGCGTTGTAGTGCCTATTACTTTGATTGATGTCCAAGTTTCCTATCACACAACTTAATTTAATCTCTACTTTATTAACCATTCCAAATTTATATTTAAAAATACGACAAAACAGTGCTAAAATGCTATTAAAGGAGGCACTGCTCATGGCATCATTGAAAAATAAGCATTTTATGATTGGACTAACATTAACATTTATAGTCGCATTATTTAGCTTTTTAGCTGCTAAATTGCCAATCTTAGATAAGGTTGGCGCATTAACTATCGCGATATTAATCGCTATTCTATATCGTCACTTTAGAGGATATCCTGAACAATATAGCTCAGGTATTACGTTTTCATCTAAATATTTATTAAGATTTGCAATCATCCTATATGGACTTAAACTCAATATATTCGATATTATCGGTCAAGGTAGTAGACTATTAGCCATCGATGTAGGTGTCGTTATTTTTAGTATTGTAATGATGCTCTTTGTCAACAAACTGTTGCATGGTGACAAAAACATCGCATTATTACTAGGTGTAGGTACAGGCGTTTGTGGTGCTGCCGCTATTGCTGCAGTCGCTCCAATATTCAAATCACGTGAAAAGGATACAGCTATTAGTATCGGTATCATCGCATTGATTGGTACGATATTTTCACTTATATATACAGCTATCTATGCTATCTTTTCAATGACGACAAATGTTTATGGCGCTTGGTCTGGCGTTAGTCTTCATGAAATTGCACACGTTGTCCTAGCTGGTGGCTTTGGTGGTAGTGATGCACTTAAAATTGCACTTCTTGGTAAACTTGGCAGAGTATTCTTACTGATTCCATTAACCATCGTACTTATTTTAATTATGCGTTTCCGTTCATCAGAATCATCTAGCAATGGTCGAATAAGCATTCCATACTTTTTAATTGGATTTGTCATTATGGCCTTAGTGAATACATATGTAACTATTCCGTCAGCATTGCTAAATATTTTAAATACTGTATCAACAATTTGCTTATTAATGGCCATGGTTGCTTTAGGGTTAAATGTTGCATTTAAAGATCTTAAAAATCGCGCACTTAAACCGCTTATGACAATCATTATTACCTCAATATGCTTGTCATCACTTGCCTTTATCGTCGTTCATTGGCTATATAGTTAATATGAAAAGACGCTCAAACACTTGCAAATTTAGTGTGCCGAGCGTCTTATTTTTATACTTTAAAAGTCGTATTGGTTGTTTTCTTCTTCAAACACTTGTTGTTGTACTTTGGCAGTTCGCATTGTGGATTGTGCCAACGCTTTTAACCGAAATACAACATCATCATTGACAATTTGTTGATTTGAAAAATCTTTCTCTTCAATAAATACATACGTTTGCATCGTATGTGCTTTCATGTAACTCAATATTGGTTT
>NZ_JACYHC010000690.1:0-1976 GCF_017152085.1 Staphylococcus sp. EG-SA-2 | reverse complement strand
CTAAGGTATCATTACACATAGGCGCACTTGTCTCCTTTAGTTTGGGTTTGGTCACTTTAAATTATAGAGGCAATTGCGCTTTTTGTGTATTAAAAAAAGCAGGAAGTTTTACCTTCCCACCATAAAAGATGAAGAACCTAATTTTTATACTTAATTTAGTTTAATTAACTTATGATATTTTTAATTTAAACTATGTACTTGATTTGCTTTCCTGACTTAAAAATTAGACTAAACATGACACTATATGAGGTGATTTTTAAAATAAGAAATTTGAATTCCATGTTGTCAAACCCTTTATATAAAAGTTTTGAAATTGTTCAAAACTTTTTGAACACATTATGTGTTAATATATTTGCAGAATTATTTTAAAATCGTTTTAAAACTATACTGAAATAAGAAATTTAAAAGTATAATTAGTACATATAATTGAAAAAGATTTCTAGAAATACAATTAATGTTCATCTAGATATTGTACGAAGTTGTATGAATAAGTTAAACTTAAGTTGAATCAATTTAAATGTTCAAGGAGGTTAACAAATGGTTTTTAATGATTGGGAAATTAACGTTGTATACTCAGGAGAGCATGAGGTTGTAACAAACGAAAAGAGTTTATTTGTCATTGACGAATTTTACGATGTTGCAATCGCAATCTATTATTTAGATGGAAAATTAAAAGTAGCTCATGTCAACTATGGTTCTGATTTTACAATTGACGTAGCTAATAAAGTTTTTGAATTGAATATTCAAAATCCAAATGTTGATGAGCATTAAATATTAAAAAGCATTTAGAATCATAAAGAGCATACTATATATAGCCTTTTACATGTAAAGCAAATGAAAATTAGATAATCTAATTATTTCAACATTAAACAATATATCATTATAAAGAAGTTTTTAAAATAGAAGTATAAGGTGGTGAACAAAAATTAACATTGTGTATAACATTATAGTATATATAGCATGCATGATTAATTTCGGATTAATTATAGTCCCATTATTAACAACAAATGATGCGGATTTTGTATGGACTTCTTCATCATTAATATATATGATTCTTCTTACGTCGATTATCCTAATAGTTTATATTAAAACTAAAGATAGCTTACAGTTAACGATATTTATACTTAATATAGCCTTAATTATTCTATACTGTGCACCATTACTATTCATTTATGTATTCTAGTGCTTCATTAATATTTTAATGCATCAGTTTAAGTAAATTCCATTTGGAAAATAAAAAGCAAATATCATCATCAAATTAACATATTTAACGTTATACTTTCATAAAATTTGAAACAATTGAACATCCTTACTTTAGCTTTATATCTTTATTTCAAGTCATGTTTTCAACTATTTTAATGAATTAAACATATATTATAAGGAGTCAACATCATGAATAAACATATAAATAAAAAAGCGACAAAACTACTTGAAGATTATAAAAAGGTTCAACAAAGAAAATCGGAAGAAACTGATAGAGGTTGTTTGAAAAGTGTCATCATGCTTATCGTCTTATTTTTCTTAATTATTTTTGGTATTGTGGCATGTTCTACAAACGTAAACTTTTTCTTCCAGTAAAAGAGTGAGATAGAAATGATAAAGAACCACTAATGATTTATTATGTAGTGGTTCTTTATCATTAGCTGTAGCTAATGTCTACTTAAAAAATGAATACATGAGTAAAACTCATGCATAAGAAATACTAATTTCTAAAGAAAAAGTATTTTTTTATCGATGTCCTACCCCAACTTGCATTGTCTGTTGAAATTGGTGACCCAATTTCTCTATGTTGGGGCCCCGCCAACTTGCATTGTTTGTTGGAATTGGTGATCCTATTTCTCTCTGTTGTGGCCCCGCCAACTTGCACATTTTTGTATGCTGACTTTTCGCCAGCTTCTGTGTTGGGCCCCACCCCAACTTGCATTGTCTGTTGAAATTGGTGATCCAATTTCTCTATGTTGGGGCCCCGCCAACTT
>NZ_JACYHC010000689.1:0-1978 GCF_017152085.1 Staphylococcus sp. EG-SA-2 | reverse complement strand
AAAGGGCTTCCATATGTGTTCGCTGGACATTTTGCACCTCAACAAATGAAAGAAGCTATCGAAATTTACAAAACGTTATTTGAACCTTCTGATGTATTAGACGAACCTTATGTTATTGTATGTTTAAATACAATCGTTGCTGAAAATGATGACGAAGCACAATATTTAGCTTCATCTATGGCACAAGTAATGGTTAGTATCACTCGTGGCAGAATGCAGCCCGTTCAACCGCCAACACATGATCTACAAAATATATTAACGCCGAGAGAATATGCGATGGCTATGGAAAGACAGAAAATATCATTAATAGGTTCAGAAAATACTGTTCAACAAAAAATTCAAGATTTTATGGAAACTTATGGTGAAGTCAACGAAATTATGGCAATAAGTTATATTTATGATAAAGATATGCAATTAGACTCTTATCGTCGGTTCAAGAATGTTATAAATCAGATAAATGAAAAAAACACTTTATAATGTGATAAATAAACTAAGTGAAAGTATGTATCCATAATATTAATAAAAATAAACAGTAACAGCATTTTGAATAAAAGATGTCTTTATTGTTCAATCATTTGTTTTAGTAATGATTCAAATTCACTTAAAATTCTAAAGCAAATATGAAAGCGCCCCTTCAACTTTACACTGTGTTAGTGTTTATTTGATGGGGCGCTTTCAAAATATTGAAAAGCATATCCAAAATTTAAAGAAATTTATTTCTCTTTATCTTCATTTTCTTTTTTCTCTTCGTTATTCGATCCTGTATATTCATTTATCTTATCTTTTACATTTTTAACTTGTTCATTATCGCTATTTTTAAATTTTTCTACTGCGTCTTTAGCTTTATCCATAAAACTCATATTAATCGCTCCTCTTATATTTGATTAGTTTAATTGAACTTATTTTTTAAGTTTATCAATTGCATCAGTTATTTTGTTTTTAGCATTTTCAACAACTTCTTTTGCTTTACCAGTCGCTTTATCTTGCTGACCTTCTTTTTCTAATTCTTTGTTATCAGTAACGTTACCTACTGTTTCTTTAACATTTCCTTTAAATTGATCGAACTTACTTTCGTCTGCCATAGTGAAACCTCCTTGGATGTATATATTTATATACCACTAAGGAGGTTCGCTAAACATTATAATATGAAGTTTTTATGTTATAGTATAGTATTTATACGATTAAATATAAAACATGTATCCGTCTAAATCTTCACTTGTATCTACATATTCCGCTAAATATTTCAATGTTGTATTATCTAAAACATCTCTCACTGCATCTCTCATGCGAATCCATAGTTGTTTTTGCGCAGGTGGTTCTGATTCAATACTTTCAACAAATGTAATTGGACCTTCTAACAGTCTTATAATATCCCCTGCTGAGATTTCTTCCGCTGGTACTCTTAATTGGTATCCACCTTTAGCACCGCGTACACTTCGAATTAACCCCGCATTTCTTAAAGGACCTACAAGCTGTTCTAAATATAAATCACTCAAATTATTTTCTTCAGCAATTGACTTTAATGATATACATCCTTGCCCCTCTTTTTTAGCAAGAGAAATCATCAATGTAAGTCCATATCTCCCTTTAGTAGAAATTTTCATTGTATAACCTCACTTAATTCGAATATTGATATTCCCATTTTAGCATTTTTTGAGTTAAGATAGTATAAGAAAGGTGTGACAAATGTGAGTACAGAACCATTAGCATCGAGAATGCGCCCAAAAAATATAGATGAAATCATTTCCCAACAACATTTAGTTGGACCAAAAGGCATTATCAGAAGAATGGTTGACACAAAAAAATTAACTTCAATGATTTTTTATGGTCCACCTGGTATAGGCAAAACAAGTATTGCCAAAGCAATTTCGGGCAGTACGCAATATAAATTCAGACAATTGAATGCTGTAACTAACACTAAAAAAGATATGCAACTTGTTGTTGAAGAAGCTAAAATGTCTGGTCAAGTTATCTTGTT
>NZ_JACYHC010000688.1:0-1979 GCF_017152085.1 Staphylococcus sp. EG-SA-2 | reverse complement strand
TTGGTAATTCTTCTTTTTTAACTCCATACAAACCAACACGTTGCGAACCTGTCACTTTAACTAGTGGCACATGATATTTCTTAGCCACTTCTCCTAGACGAATCAGTTGGTCTGCATCTGTAACACCCCCACGCATTTGAGGTATAACAGAAAATGTACCATCATTTTGAATATTCGCATGGTAACGTTCGTTAGCAAATCTTGATTCTCTTTCATCTTCATGATCATGTGGATAAACCATATTCAAATAATAGTTAATCGCAGGTCGACATTTTGGACATCCACCTTTGTTTTTAAAGTTTAAAACATGTCGAACTTCTTTAGATGTTTTTAAACCTTTCGCTCTTATTTGCGTTACAATTTGATCGCGTGTCAAATCAGTGCAACCACATATACCAGCAGGTTTTGCGGCAACAAAGTCATCTCCTAAAGTGTGCTGCAATATTTGAGCAATTTGCGGTTTACATTTACCACATGAATTCCCCGCTTTTGTTTTAGCCGTTACTTCTTCAACTGTTGTAAAGCCATTTTCCGTAATCGCATTTACTATAGTACCTTTATCAACACCATTACAACCACAAATTGTTTCATCATCAGCCATATCAGCAATTGATAGCGATGCCTCTTCTCCACCTTTAGTAAGCAATGATACAAGTGTGTAATCTTCAGTGGATTCACCTTTTTTCATCATGTTATAAAAGCGTGAACCATCATCGATATCACCATATAGTACTGCACCAACTACATTACCGTCTTTTAAAAAGATTTTTTTATAGTTATTATCAACACTATTAAATATTTCAATACCTTTAATTTCTGCATTTTCTACAATTTGACCAGCACTATACAAGTCACAACCAGAAACTTTTAATGACGTAAATGTTGTTGATCCCTTGTATCCGTTCGTTTCTTTATTTGTTAAATGATCAGCTAATACTTTACCTTGTTCATATAGTGGTGCAACGAGTCCATAAACTTTGCCGTTATGTTCTGCACATTCTCCAACTGCATATACATTGCTATCACTTGTTTGCATCACATCATTGACAACAATACCACGATTAACATCTAGACCTGATTCTTTGGCTACTTCTGTGTATGGTCGTATACCTACTGCCATAACAACTAAGTCTGCCGGAATCTCGCGTCCATCAGCCAATTTAACACCTTCAACATCATCTTCTCCTAAGATTTCAGTTGTGTTGGCTTGCATTTCAAACTTCATACCTTGCTTTTCTAAATCTGCTTTAAGCATATTTCCTGCTTTACGGTCTAGCTGCATTTCCATCAACCATTCAGCTAAATGTAACACCGTTACTTCCATACCTTGATCTAATAAACCACGTGCACACTCTAAACCTAGTAAGCCTCCACCAATTACAATTGCTTTCTTTTTAGTCTTCGCAATGTTCATCATTTGTTCAGTATCATCAATCGTTCTCCAACCAATTACACTCGGTAATGTCGAACCTGGAACTGGAATGACGAATGCTTTAGAACCTGTCGCAAAAATCAATTTATCGTATGATACTTCAATACCATTTGCAGTAGTAACTGATTGATTTGCTCTATCTACTTCAATTACAGGATCATTGGTAATTAACTCGATACCATGTTCCTCATACCACTCATATGGATTCATAATTGTTTCTTCAACTGTCATTTTATTTTGTAAAATATTTGAAAGCATGATGCGGTTATAGTTTGGATAAGGTTCTTTACCTATTACCGTAATATCATATAAATCGTTGGCGCGCTCTAATATTTCTTCGATTGTTCGAATGCCCGCCATACCGTTACCAATCATTACTAGTTTTTGCTTTGCCATAAAATATGCCCCTTTACTCCATAATATTTATTTCAAAAAAAGGTATTAATTTTTCGTTAGTGCTTTTATATTTTCATCGGAATCATTAAGCTTTCTAATCTATCGTTAATGATTTGCTTTAAAATTGGGTCGAAGTTAATTGAAGGTGTGA
>NZ_JACYHC010000687.1:0-1985 GCF_017152085.1 Staphylococcus sp. EG-SA-2 | reverse complement strand
ATTGCTGATCAAGGTACATCATTCTTTGGTGCTTATGATTTAGCATTATACAAAAACAATACTTTTATAGGGCAACCGTTATGGGGTTCTATCGGCTATACATTACCTGCAACATTAGGTTCACAATTAGCAGACAAAGATCGTCGTAACTTATTATTAATTGGTGATGGCTCATTGCAACTAACTGTTCAAGCTATTTCAACTATGATTAGACAGCATATTAAACCGGTATTATTTGTGATTAATAATGACGGCTATACGGTAGAACGACTTATTCACGGCATGTATGAACCTTATAATGAAATTCACATGTGGGATTATAAAGCTTTACCAGCTGTATTTGGTGGTAAAAATGTTGAAATTCATGACGTTGAATCATCAAAAGATTTACAAGACACGTTTAATGCAATTAATGGTCATCCCGATGTGATGCATTTTGTCGAAGTCAAAATGTCTGTCGAAGACGCACCGAAGAAACTGATCGATATCGCTAAAGCTTTTTCACAACAAAATAAATAATTTCATCGTATACAGGGTATAAGTTTAAGCGAATACTTTATTAAACGAAAAGGACTCTGATATAAGATGATTAATTTTAATAAAACCGCTTTAGTGTTAATCGACCTGCAAGAAGGTATACTTAAGATGGATTATGCGCCACATACAGCTGAAAATGTCGTTCAAAACGCTAATAAATTAATAGATGTTTTTAGAAAAAACAATGGCTTTATCGCTTTTGTTCGCGTGAATTTCTATGATGGTAAAGATGTATTGCAACCAAATGCAATGATCTCATTACCACCAAAAGAAGGCGACGACTACAGTCGTTTCCATCATTTATTAGACAAGAGAGATGACGATTTTGTCATAGACAAACGACATTTTAGTGCATTTGTAGGAACAGATTTGGACTTACAATTGCGACGTCGAGGAATTGATACGATTGTTCTTGGTGGTGTCGCAACGCATATTGGCGTAGATACGACAGCGCGAGATGCCTATCAATTAAACTACAATCAGTTTTTTGTTACAGATATGATGAGTGCACAAAACGAAACGCTACATCAATTTCCAATAGATAATGTATTCCCATTAATGGGACAAACAATAACTACAAACGACTTTCTAAATATATTGAACTAAACATACACTTACCCCCTTCGATCATGTTGAAGGGGGTATCTTTATTTTACAAAGTATTAATACGTCGGGTTGTCTAACCTCCTATCTATAAACTTAGCCTATATCTATTAAATCGTTCTTAACTTACGCCCCTACTACATAAAAAACAGTATTTATTCCGGAATTTTCAAAAAATTTAGTATTTATTGCAAAATTATGTATCACTTTATGTTTAATTTTTGATATTATCTTAATTAAGTAGATTTTTATAAGTTCTAAAAAGGAGAACAAATACATATATGAAGAAGAAACTAACATTTAAAGAAAACATGTTTATAGGTTCTATGTTATTTGGTTTATTCTTTGGTGCCGGCAATCTTATCTTCCCAATACACTTGGGTCAAGCTGCTGGTTCTAACGTTTTTATCGCTAACTTAGGATTTTTAATTACAGCAATTGGCTTACCATTTCTAGGTATCATTGCTATTGGCATTTCAAAGACATCTGGTTTATTTGAAATTGCATCGCGTGTTAATAAAACATATGCTTACATTTTCACGATTGCCTTATATCTAGTTATCGGACCATTTTTCGCCTTACCTAGACTGGCAACGACATCATTTGAAATTGCATTTTCGCCATTTTTATCACCAAAGCAAATCACTTTATATTTATTTATTTTTAGCTTCGTCTTCTTTGTGATTGCATGGTTTTTTGCGAGAAAGCCATCAAGAATTTTAGAATATATCGGTAAATTTTTAAATCCGGTATTCTTAGTATTATTAGCAATTATTTTATTATTTGCTTTTATCCATCCATTAGGTGGCATATCTGATGCACCTATTAGTAAACAATATCAATCA
>NZ_JACYHC010000686.1:0-34218 GCF_017152085.1 Staphylococcus sp. EG-SA-2 | reverse complement strand
ACAAAGGAGAAAAAAAGAAGACAACCAAGCCCAATAATGGACTGGCCGCCTAATAATAAAAACTCTAAAAGTTGTAATTTAAAATAGTTCTTTAAATTATATACCCACCACATTTGGTGGAGAACCAAAAATTAGCCGAAAAACATCATTTCTGAAGTTATCGGCTAAAGTTATAAATTATATTTATTTGTACATGAACAAATAATTTACATTAATTTGTCATTTCTTCTTTTTCCCAATCGATTTTATATCTTTCTGAAGAACGATCTGTCCATTTATCTTTAGTATTGGTACCTTTCCAATTTGTTGAAGTCCAATGCAATTGGTAGTCATCACGAACTCGTTCGTATATTACATCTATATTTGTTTGTTGTTTGGATGCTTTTCTATCCATAGTAATAACTGTAGCGAAGTCTGGTGAAAACCCTGAAGATAATAGAGAACTTGCTTTGTTAGGATCAAGGAAGTTCTCTGCTGCTTTCATAGAACCATTTCTAGTTTTCATGAAAAGTTGATTGCCATATACCGGGTTCCAAGAATCTCTATCATATGGTCCCCAATTTTGATTCACCATATTGTTAAATATCACTTTCCAGCCTACTTTTTTATCAGTTGGGCTCTCTAAAATTGTTTTGAAATCAGGTTGAACATATTTCAGTGTATGACCAATCGAAACATTTGCACCAATAAGGCCGCCAATTTTTCCTGTATCATCACCAGTAACATTACCGTTGAATCCATAAGTTAAAGTACTCATATACTCTTTTGTATCAATCGAATTTCTTGGATAGTAATCAGATATTTGAGCTACTTCATTATCAGGTAGTTGCAACTGTACCTTAAAGGCTGAAGGCCAGGCTAAACCACTTTTGTTAGCACCTTCTTCGCTATAAACTCTATATTGACCAGCAATGGTACCTTTCGTTCTAATAACTAGCAGTTTTTTATTGTGATTTTTATCATCGATAAAACTATAAAATACTTTTTTGTGCATGCCATTTTCTTTATCATAAGTGACTAAATCACCTGTTTTTACTGTAGTATTGCTTCCAATATCTGTAGTACCGGTTTTAATATTAATATCAGAATCTGCGGCATTAGCGACAGGATTCATTAATATGGAACCTAGCAATAGTGTTGTTGTTACTGAGCTGACTATACGTGTTTTCATTTTCATCATCCTTCTATTTTTTTTAACGATTTGAGGAAACAATAATCAATATGTCAATTTAGAATATTGCAGTTGAGACATATCAAATATTTATAATCGTTTATATTAGTATATTTAATGTAGCAACTGATAAATTACTGAGTGATGATGAGTGATTATTTTAAGAATATGTTTTTAACTTTTATTTAAAATTTGAAAGGAAGCATTTCAATTTCGAGGGTTAGTCAAAGTTGAATAAATTCTTTATGAAACAAGGAAAAGACATAGCTAATTTTATTGATTAATTTCTTTAAAACTAATGATTTGTTTGATTTAAAAATGTAATCGATTGCAATATAAAAATACAAATATCTTAGAATTAAATCAATTAATTAACTATTAAATAAAAATTAACTATATATTAACTACTGTAAATTAATAAATAGAAATAGAGAAAAAGGGTATTAATTATGTTTGGAATTTCGTCGGGAATAATTTTTGCCATTACATAGAAATATCTAATAGATAATGAAAAAGTATCGTATGTATTTTTAATATAGTGTAAAATATCATATGTAAAATAAAATGTAGATTTTTAGTTAGAGGCATTATAAGAAAATTTTGAGTATAGGTTAGCTTTTAATTATGAATCTTATTGAAATTTGATTAATAAATATATGATAGGGGATTAAAATGAAACTATTTTATATCGTATTTCTTATTATTATATGGCTGAATATATTTTTAGGAAATGAAATTATCCATACACTGACTGTTTTAATAACAACATTGTATATTGTTAATTCAAGAAAGGGGATTAAAAATGACAGAGTTGAATAATATTATAAACTCTCTTCAATCTTTGTTTGAGTCTGAATCAGGCTATAAAATTTCGAAAAATTCAGGAGTTCCATATCAAACAGTACAAGATTTAAGAAATGGGAAAACCAAACTAGAAGATGCTAGATTTAGAACGATTATTAAACTTTATAGTTACTATGTCTCATTAAAAGAACATTAATCATGGGACAATAAAGTATTGCTATAATAATTGAATCATTAAATGAAGGAATAGAGCCTAAGACATAATAAATCAATGTCTTAGGCTCTACAATATTATATTGGTAGTAGTTGACCGAATGAAAATGACCATGTAACAAGCATTTTTGGGGCCCCAACACAGAAGCTGACGAAAAGTCAGCTTACAATAATGTGCAAGTTGGGGATGGGCCCCAACACAGAGAATTTCAAAAAGAAATTCTACAGACAATGCAAGTTGGCGGGGCCCCAACATAGAGAAATTCAAAAAGAAATTCTACAGACAATGCAAGTTGGGGAGTGACAACGAAATAAATTTTATAAAATACCATTTCTGTCACATTCCTACTCCCAATTCCATTTAAATATATAGAAAATTTCACCTATTATATACATCATACACTTTAAAAATTATCATTTAAATAATCTGATTTGGAATTAAAGTGCATGAAGTATAAGTCACCTTCATATACTAATCAAAGAGGACGTCAACAGTTATTTTATTAGGATTTTTAACATAAACATTTGCTAGATCTGAATGTAATCTTTTGCTTAAATCAATAGTGTAGTTATTACCGCCACCGGTGATCTTAAGCTTACCTTTATTACGATTTTCGGTATATAATATTTTATTTTTTATTAACGCTTCTCGTGCACGGAAATCGATTTCTTTCAATGTTAATACTGGTTTATTGCCTTGGTATATTTTATGCGCACCAATAATCGTTTGTAGTTTATCTTTGTATTGCACAAAAAGATTATAAGTTTTATCAGAAGGTTTTGCGGCTGGTGTAACGCCACCTGTAAATGTCTCTCTATAAGACCACCATAACTGATCAGTATCTTTGTCTTTTAGTCCAAACACATCTACGTAACGATCTTTTAACTGATTAATATTTCCCCAACTTTCAGCGCCCCATAAAGATATATGTGCTGACCATGAATATCTCTTAAGTTCAACATAAATGTTTCCATTATCATATTGATATAGCCATTTATTTGAAAATGAAAAATGAGGCTGTGTGTAATATTTAATTAATTCATTGATGTTAGTTTCATCTTGACCAATGCTATAAGCTTTAGCTTCAGAGTAAAAACTAAATACTGGTTTTTGATTTTGAGGTAATACAGTACCTAATAGTAATAATGTTGTCGTTAAAATTATATTTTTCGTGATGTTCTTACTCATTAGAACATCTCCTTTCAGAGGAATCATGATACGAGGAATAAGAAATTTAAATGTGAGCGAAGTCAATATAGTATTTGCGATTATTTTTATTAACTCCATTATTATTGTTAGTTTGATTTTTCGAGGATAACTTCAATTTTTGCATTTTGAGGTTTTTTAACATATCTATTTGCATCAGTTGATGGCAACCTTTTACTTAAATCTATTGTGTAGTTATTGTCTGCACCTGTTATTTTAATTTGTCCTTTATTATAAGAATTATTATATAATTTTTTACTTTTAATTAATGTTTGACGAATACGAAAATCTAATTCTTTTAAAGTTAAAACAGGCTTATTGCCTTCATAAATTGGAAATCCGCCAGTAAACGTTTCTGCTTTATCTTTATATGTCACATTCAGTTTATAGTGTTTATCGTTAGATGTTGCTGCAGGAGTAACACCACCAGTAAACGTTTCTTGAGATAATGCAAAAGAATCAATGGTTTCTTGGTCTTTTATGCCAAAAATATCAACGCTTTTATTTCTTAATTGGTTGATATTGCCCCAACTTTCAGGTCCATAAACTTGAATATGACTATACCAAGAAAACTGTAACAACGTTGCATGAATCGTACCGTTATCTTTTTGCCATAACGTACTGTTAGAGAAGGTTAAATATTTTTGCGAGTAATATTTAGTTAACTCATTAACGTTAGTTTCGTTTTGATTTATATAATAAGCTTTCGCTTCAGATGAAGAATTGATAGGTGTATTAGGAAATTGTGTAAATGCTGTACCTAATAGTAACAATGTTGTTGATAAAATAATTTTTTTCGTGATGTTATTGTTCATTCGAATTTCTCCTTTGAGTATTGTTGGAATGTTTAATTATAAAAAGGGGTTAATTAGATAATTGAAATTATCCGCATTTACAAAAGGTAATAGGTTAGTTAGATTTTTCGAGTATGACTTCAATTTGTGCATTTTTAGGATTTTTAACATAACGGTTTGTGTCAGTTAATTTTAACTTTTTACTTAAATCAATCGTGTAATTATTTCCATCAGCAGTTATCTTAATTTGACCTTTATTAAATTCTCCGTTATATAACTTTTTATTCTTTATTAATGTTTGACGAATACGGAAATCTAATTCTTTTAAAGTTAATACTGGTTTATTTCCTTTGTAAAATTCATGTCCACCGATGATAGTTTGTTGTTTATCACTATATTTTAAAAATAGTCTATAAGGTTTATCAGATGAAGTAGCTGCTGGCGTAACACCACCAGTAAATGTTTCATCATAAGTCCAGTAACCTTCAACTGTGTCCTCATCTTTAGTTCCAAATATATCAACGTATTTATTTCTTAACTGATTAATGTTTCCCCAACTCTCGGATCCAAACACTTGAATATGACTATACCAAACCCACGTTTGCAATGTTGCATGAATGCTACCATTGGGCTTTTGCCATAGCCATTTTCCAGATAATGAAAAATGCGGCTGAGTGTAATATTTGATTAACTCATTGATATTAGTCTCGTTTTCACTGATATTATAGGCTTTTGCTTCAGATGAAAAACTGATTGGTGTTTTAGGAAGTTGTGTTGATGTGGTTCCTAAAAGTAACAATGCTGTTGATAAAACTAATTTATTCATGATGTTCTTTTTCATATGAAAATCTCCTTTGCGTGAATTACCCAAAGTATATAAGCTATTACACCGATTCGGAATTAAATAAAAGCTAAAACTATGTTAAATAAACTTAAACAGTTAGTAGTGTTATTTAAGCAAAACTTATCATTTTTAAGTTTTGGACAGAAACAGTACTTAATAAAGTAGGCGGGAGTTATATATTAAAAACGACACGTTACAATTATTCTCTAATCAATTGCATTAAATTGTTTGATAATTGAATTTTCTAACTACTTGAAAAATAGTTATACTTTAAATGTAGTACTTATTTTAATTATTTCCTACTACTTAAATTTAATATTAATAAAATGTTCATTTAATTATTGATAAAATATTACAAATTTTAATAGTAGGTTGTGTTTATTTTGTATGCGCTTACAATTTAGGTGTAACTAAAATAAAAGGAGTTGTTATTAATGAAAAATTTACGAAACAGAAGTTTTTTAACTTTATTAGACTTTTCACGACAAGAGGTAGAATTCTTATTAACACTCTCCGAGGATTTAAAACGTGCTAAATATATTGGCACTGAAAAGCCTATGTTAAAAAATAAAAATATTGCACTGTTATTTGAAAAAGATTCTACAAGAACGCGATGTGCATTTGAAGTTGCAGCGCATGATCAAGGTGCAAATGTAACTTATTTAGGCCCAACTGGATCACAAATGGGTAAAAAAGAAACAACTAAAGATACTGCACGTGTGCTTGGTGGAATGTATGATGGCATTGAATACCGTGGTTTTTCACAAAGAACAGTAGAAACTTTAGCTGAATATTCAGGCGTACCAGTGTGGAATGGTTTAACTGATGAAGATCATCCTACTCAAGTTCTTGCTGATTTCTTAACAGCAAAAGAAGTCTTAAAAAAAGATTATGCAGATATTAACTTTACATATGTTGGAGATGGTCGTAATAACGTTGCAAATGCATTAATGCAAGGTGCTGCCATTATGGGTATGAACTTCCATTTAGTTTGTCCAAAAGAATTAAATCCAACAGATGAATTATTAAATCGCTGTAAAAATATTGCCGCTGAAAATGGTGGCAACATATTAATCACAGATGATATTGACCAAGGTGTAAAAGGTTCGGATGTAATTTACACTGATGTTTGGGTATCAATGGGTGAACCTGATGAAGTATGGAAAGAACGACTTGAATTATTGAAACCATATCAAGTAAATAAAGAAATGATGGATAAAACTGGTAATCCAAATGTTATTTTTGAGCATTGCTTACCATCTTTCCATAATGCTGATACGAAAATTGGTCAACAAATTTTTGAAAAATATGGAATTCGAGAAATGGAAGTTACAGATGAAGTATTCGAAAGTAAAGCTTCAGTTGTATTCCAAGAAGCTGAGAACAGAATGCATACAATCAAAGCAGTGATGGTTGCTACATTGGGTGAATTTTAAATGATATAAGGAAGTGAATATGATGGCGAAAATAGTAGTAGCATTAGGTGGTAATGCTTTAGGAAAATCACCTCAAGAACAACTCGAGCTTGTTAAAAATACTGCGAAATCATTAGTAGGATTAATAACAAAAGGACATGAGATTGTTATTAGTCATGGTAATGGACCACAGGTTGGAAGCATTAATTTGGGACTTAACTATGCTGCAGAACATAACCAAGGTCCGGCATTTCCATTTGCTGAATGTGGCGCAATGAGTCAAGCTTACATCGGCTATCAATTACAAGAAAGCTTACAAAATGAATTGCATTCTATTGGAATGGATAAACAAGTGGTAACACTAGTGACACAAGTTGAAGTTGATGAAAATGATCCGGCATTTAACAATCCTTCAAAACCAATTGGGTTATTTTACAACAAAGAAGAAGCTGAACAAATTCAAAAAGAAAAAGGATTTATATTTGTTGAAGATGCTGGAAGAGGATATAGACGCGTTGTTCCTTCACCACAACCCATCTCTATTATTGAATTAGAGAGTATTAAAACACTTATTAAAAATGATACACTCGTTATTGCTGCTGGTGGTGGAGGTATACCAGTAATTAGAGAGCAACATGATGGTTTTAAAGGTATTGATGCAGTTATAGACAAAGATAAAACAAGTGCGTTGTTGGGTGCTAATATTCAATGCGATCAATTGATTATTTTAACAGCAATTGATTATGTATATATTAATTTTAACACTGAAAACCAACAGCCTTTGAAAACAACAAATGTTGATGAATTAAAACGATATATAGACGAAAATCAATTTGCAAAAGGAAGTATGTTACCAAAAATTGAAGCAGCCATATCATTTATTGAAAACAATCCAAAAGGAAGCGTGCTTATAACATCATTAAATGAATTAGATGCTGCCTTAGAGGGTAAAGTAGGTACTGTGATTAAAAAGTAATTGAATTGAAACGCTTTTCAATTACTATATGTCAAATGCATGATTTTTATTATTTATGTGCACCCCCTGAAAATAATGCCTCTATTTTGATGCGGGGTGCACTTTCTTAATTTATATTTATAAAATCTTTAAGGTAGAAATGCTAGGTTAAATGTCGAAGGAGATGAAACCGTGGAAAATACAATTAATGAAAGTGAAAAGAAAAAACGATTTAAATTAAAAATGCCAGGTGCATTTATGATTTTATTCATTTTAACGGTTGTTGCAGTTATAGCAACATGGGTTATTCCTGCTGGTGCATATTCTAAACTTTCTTACGAACCTTCATCCCAAGAACTAAAGATAGTTAACCCTCATAACCAAGTGAAAAAGGTTCCGGGTACGCAACAGGAACTAGACAAAATGGGGGTTAAAATTAAGATTGAACAATTTAAATCAGGTGCAATTAATAAGCCAGTATCAATTCCGAATACTTATGAAAGATTAAAGCAACATCCAGCTGGACCAGAACAAATAACAAGTAGCATGGTTGAAGGTACGATAGAAGCGGTCGATATCATGGTATTCATTCTTGTACTAGGGGGACTTATTGGCGTAGTTCAAGCCAGTGGTTCTTTTGAATCGGGATTGTTAGCTTTAACGAAGAAAACAAAAGGGCATGAATTTATGCTAATTGTGTTTGTATCAATACTAATGATTATCGGCGGGACGTTATGTGGTATTGAAGAAGAAGCTGTAGCATTCTATCCGATTTTAGTCCCTATATTTATAGCGTTAGGATACGATTCTATCGTTTCAGTTGGTGCCATATTCCTTGCCAGCTCTGTCGGTAGTACATTTTCAACTATTAACCCGTTCTCGGTTGTAATTGCCTCTAATGCCGCTGGTACAACTTTTACGGATGGCTTGTATTGGAGAATAGGTGCTTGTATTGTCGGTGCGATTTTTGTTATTAGTTATTTATATTGGTACTGTAAAAAAATTAAAAACGATCCTAAAGCGTCATATTCTTATGAAGACAAAGATGCTTTTGAACAGCAATGGTCTGTATTAAAAGATGACGATAGTGCCCATTTTACTTTGCGTAAGAAGATAATCCTTACATTATTTGTACTACCATTTCCAATTATGGTATGGGGAGTTATGACGCAAGGTTGGTGGTTCCCAGTTATGGCTTCAGCATTTTTAATATTTACAATTATAATAATGTTTATTGCTGGGACAGGTAAATCTGGATTGGGAGAAAAAGGAACTGTAGATGCATTTGTCAATGGTGCATCAAGTTTAGTAGGTGTATCTTTAATTATTGGTTTAGCTCGAGGTATTAATTTAGTGTTGAATGAAGGTATGATTTCAGATACAATCTTACACTTTTCATCATCTTTAGTTCAACATATGAGTGGACCATTATTTATCATCGTATTACTATTTATTTTCTTCTGTTTAGGTTTTATCGTGCCATCATCTTCTGGATTAGCGGTATTATCAATGCCTATCTTTGCACCACTAGCTGATACAGTAGGTATACCAAGATTCGTCATCGTTACGACATATCAATTTGGTCAATATGCGATGTTATTCTTAGCGCCGACTGGACTTGTTATGGCCACACTACAAATGTTAAACATGCGATATTCACATTGGTTCCGATTTGTATGGCCGGTAGTTGCTTTTGTATTGATTTTCGGTGGCGGAGTACTAATTACGCAAGTACTAATTTATTCATAATTTGAAATGCTATATTATAAAAATACTAATTGGGTTTTATGCATCTCGTAGGTTTGTAGAAATGCTAAACTAAGCGAGGTGCATTATTATTTTTGATTAAGAAAATAATGACGGTAATGATAACACTAGTAAGTAATTGATACAATGCTCTATTTAATAATGATATTTTTAAAATTTGTTTTTAATGTAATGTTAGATCTATGGTATATTATATTTATCGTGGTAAATATGTATTTGCTGTAAACAGTTTTTGTAACACATGACACATATGGTTGTGAAAATAGCATATATAAAGGATGGCTATAAATGACACATTTGACAAAGGTTTTAGATACACTAACTGGAATATGCGTAGTATTATTATTTAGTAAATATTTTGTGGCGTATGCAAATATGGTGTTTGATTGGAATTTAAGATGGTATTTGCTAGAAAACATACCACATTTGCCAATTATATTATTTATTCTGATGTTTATTTTCGGAGTACCTTCTGAAATGATAAAAGATAGGCAAAGGAAAAATAACGGTGTTTAATTTATCGATATTTAGAGGTGATAAAATTTGTCAACTATTACAAAGACTAAAATAAAAATCTTTATTAATTATTTTATTGGTATATTAGCCTTGGCGTTTGCTGCTTATATATTATTTAAATAAAGGTTAGAGTGAAACGTGTTTATGAACTAGACGTTCTAGTATAGTTACTACAGCTTTAGTCAGAAGGTATCATTGATAAGATCATATTAAATCAAAGAGGCATTGATATACACTAAAAAGAGGCAAGATTACCTGCCTCTTTTTTAGTTATTAAATATGCGTGTTAATTCTTGGTAATAGTGTTACTGAGACGCATTACGAAGAAATTTATCTTGATTTTCCTTTTTTAAAAAGAAGTGAAGATATCCTATAAAGACTCTAAGTACTATTACAGTGGCTAATAACACTTCGATAAACAAAAGACCTTTCCAAATATCTGGAAACATAAGTACAGGCAAACTGTTCTTTAAAGCAGTTGCTGAGATTACTAAAGGGAATGTGAAAGCTGAAAATACGGGCGAAAAAGGTTCTTTTAGTAATTTAGGCAATTGTATAATGATATAAAAATAAAATATTTGAGCTAATATTAAAAATATAATTACGATAAAAGCATTCGCCTTAGGAAAGGCTATAACATATGCTGCAGCGACTAAAGAAAATGGTGCACAAATTGTCGATGTGTTCGGTTTGATTGACGTCTGCAATGGAAATGCTTTTAATCGCTTGAAAACAATAGGTAAGACAATACAAGTAGCTACAAAGCCATATATTACTGTTAATTGACCTATGAAAAAACATCCGCTAACGGGTGCCGTCAATCCTGCGATAGCAATACCAATAAAAAGTACAGTCCACGAAGGATAAACATTTTCAAGTGAAAAATCTTTTAAATATTTTATTGAAAAAATAATCATATGCGTCATAATTCCCACAAGGCATAAAATCCAAATAGGCGTTATTAAGCTATTGATAAAAGTTATGTTACTAAAAAATGTATTTAAATAAGTAGTACCTAAAAAGCCAGACATGAAAAATGTTGTGAACACTGATGAAACTAGAGGACTGTTTAATTGTTCTTTCACATTATTAAAATATTTGATCATAGTACATAAAAGGTGAATCCAAATCAAGAAAGCAAAGATTCCGCAAACAGCGTTTAAAGTAAGAGATAAGTCTTTTAATAGATTACCCAGGCCTAATAATCCTAAGACTAGTCCTGACGTTACTAGAGGTGCTTTTTGAAGTCTCATGATTTACAACCTTTCTTATGTGATTTTCTTCACTAATTATATCATGATAGCTATGGCCAATTAATAAGAAGAGTGTGTACTATTACGTTATTAGAGTATGTATATTGGATTGATAGACACATAATTGACATTTAAATCTCAAAATTAATGATATTTGAGGTATGCTTTGCAACCTAAATATTGGAATATGTGGAAAAGTAATTATTTAATTTAAATGATGATTGAAGATTTACAAGGGGGTGTACAAAATGAGAAATCAAATTCAAAAACTATTAGACAGTGATTTGAGCAGTTTACATATATCGAAACAAACAGGAGTTCCACAAAGCACAATACACAGAATGAGAAAAAAAGAAAGATCATTAGACAATATGTCATTGAAAAACGCTGAACTACTTTATAAATTTGCCAATAGTATATTTAGCAATGAAAATTAAGAAGAATAATTAGTGAGTTAAATAATTAAAAAACCACGTCTCGATGGACGTGGTTATTTTTTTAAATGTATTTAATTATAGGATTTCGGGCCCCTGAAAAGTCCCTAAAATTTTGAATAGTATCAAAATCTATAGGAATAATATAATAATAAAAATCTCTACGCATGCAAATGGTGAGTGTTAAAAATCTTGGTGTAGTGTTGGTGTAGTTCAGGTGCAGTATAGATGAAATTTGAGCACAAAATTACTTAATTAAAAATGTATAAACAAGTGTCAGACGCGTGTCAATTGTGTGTCAAAAAATTCTATGACGAATAAGCATGCTTGTTTTAATTACTGTATTTTCGGGGCTTATGCGGGGGACGTTTTGGTGACGCATCATACTATATTACTGAAATTCAAAACAAAAAGAGCCCCGTAATCACGGAACTCTTTTGTTTGGTAATGCGTATAAAAATACCTATAAACGTCCTGGGAGGGATTCGAACCCCCGACCGATGGCTTAGAAGGCCATTGCTCTATCCAGCTGAGCTACCAGGACACGTTTAACAACACAAGAATTATTATATCTAAATGAACTTAAATTAGCAATACCTTGTAAATAAAAAATGTTTATATTTTTCACTATTATAGAGCTATTTATCTAAAAAGGTTCAATAAGACTTAAATGCGAATTCAGGCAACTTAATTGTGTTAAATACAGTTTTGAATGCCTAACTGTATTTCTTTTCTCTTTAAAATACAGTTAAGTACATTATAAGATGTTGTGCGGATAAACAAACTAATTGCATCAAATTTATTTTAAAATAACAACGACAAAACGTTAAGCGAATAACATTTCGGTGATTTAAAAGCTACGCACGTTTTTGTTATCTTCAAATTTAAATTTTAAGGAGTGTTTTCAATGGAAGGTTTATTTAACGCAATTAAAGATACCGTAACTGCAGCAATTAATAATGATGGCGCAAAATTAGGCACAAGCATTGTGAGCATCGTTGAAAATGGCGTAGGTTTATTAGGTAAATTATTCGGATTCTAATTTCAATATGTTATGTAAGTAATCAGTATTATTTCAAAGGTGAGGGAGAGATTTAAATGACTGGACTAGCAGAAGCAATCGCAAATACTGTGCAAGCTGCACAACAACATGATAGTGTGAAATTAGGCACAAGTATCGTAGACATCGTTGCTAACGGTGTGGGTTTACTAGGTAAATTATTTGGATTCTAATATAATAACTAATATTCTTTAAAATAAACTGGGTGAGCATACTTTAATGTTATGCACTCAGTTTATTTTATTTGCAGAAATTTGAGCCTCTGTTAAGATTTAGATACATAGACAATATAGGAGATGGGGAAATTGGGATATAAAAATATTTTGATAGACTTTGATGATACAATTGTTGATTTTTATGATGCAGAAGAATGGGCGTTTCACTATATGGCGAATGTTTTTAATCATAAAGCAACAAAGGATGATTTTTTAACATTTAAAAAAATCAATCACCAACATTGGGAAGCTTTTCAACAAAATAAATTAACGAAGTCTGAAGTATTATCAGAACGATTTGTGAATTACTTCAAACATCATCAAATGGAAGTTGATGGGCATCGTGCAGATGTGTTATTTAGAAATGGATTAGCAGAAGCTAAAGTTAAATACTTTGATCAAACATTAGAAACAATTGTCGAATTATCGAAAAGACATGATTTATATATTGTTACTAATGGTGTAACCGAAACGCAAAAGAGAAGGTTAAATCAGACGCCGTTGCATAAATATATTAAAAAGATATTTATATCTGAAGAAACAGGATATCAAAAACCTAATCCGGAATTTTTTAATTATGTTTTTAATGATATTGGTGAGGATGAAAGACAGCACTCGATTATAGTTGGAGATTCTTTAACATCTGACATTCTAGGTGGAATCAATGCGGGTATAGCTACTTGCTGGTTTAATTTTAGAGGATTTGATCATAATCCAGGAATTATACCTGATTATGAAATTAATTCATGGAAACAACTAAATGATATTGTACGTTAAGACAAATAATTTGAAAATGATTTACTTATATTAGCTTAAGAAAGTAATTGTAAAAACGACACTACGAAAAGATGCATTTTCATGCTCGTAGTGTCGAATATTATTATCTTATGGTTTCCACAATAAGACATCATGTCCCTCTATATTTTTAGCTTCCACATCTGTAAATCCATGATGTAAAAAGAAATCCTTAGAATCATTTCTGCCAATGGCTTTAATTGGCATATTGAAACTCTTTGCAAAATCAATCAATTCTGAAGCGTACCCTCTGTTTTGATATTTTGGTAATACTTCTAACTTCCATAATAATATATAATCTTCAAAATCTGGGAAGTAGATTTCTTCGACATCACCTTTTTTTAGTAATGCCATTCTAGCTCCTAATTGATCTCCGACAAATATGCCATAAAATGGTGAATCTGAACTTGCATCAATCATTTGACCGTTTAACTCATTGACCATGTATAAGTCTTTGTTGCCAAACGCTCTAAAGTTTTCGAATAATTCGTCAGTTTTGTAATTAATTTCAAGACGTTTGATTTCACTCATATTTATCTACCCCTTATTTGTTTACTACTATTATTATACATTAAACCACTTGTGTTTTTCATTGATTTGAAAATGTAAAACAATGAATATTATAAATTTTCCATGATTAAATTGATTTTCAAGCCGTAAAATTGTCAATCACCGGTATAGACTTTATACTATAGTTTGTAATCGCGTACTTAAGGAGAAAAAACATGGACTGTAAAGTAGTTAGTTTAAATGAAAAAGATCAGTTTATACCAAAAATAAAGAGCAGTGACCCTGTAATAACAGGATTATTTCAATATGATGCAGCTCAACAAACTAGTTTTGAAAAAAGGATGTCTAAAGAAAATAATGGAAGAGAAGCGGCATTAGCGAATGTTATTCGTGAATATATGAGTGATTTAAAGCTTTCAAATGAACAAGAATTAAACATACAACATTTAGCTAATGGTTCAAAAGTTGTGATTGGTGGACAACAAGCAGGGCTTTTCGGGGGACCATTGTATACATTCCATAAAATATTTTCAATCATTACTTTATCTAAGGAATTAACGGATACACATAAGCAACAAGTAGTACCAGTTTTTTGGATTGCAGGAGAAGATCATGATTTCGATGAAGTGAATCATACATTTGTTTATAACGAAAATCATGGGTCGCTGCATAAGGTTAAATATCATACAATGGAGATGCCAGAGACGACAGTCTCTAGATATTATCCTGATAAGGCTGAGTTGAAACAAACTTTAAAAACGATGTTCATTCATATGAAAGAAACTGTTCATACACAAGGTCTACTGGAGATTTGTGACAGAATTATTGACCAATATGACTCGTGGACTGATATGTTTAAAGCACTACTGCATGAAACATTTAAAGCATATGGCGTTCTATTTATAGATGCGCAGTTTGAGCCGTTAAGAAAAATGGAAGCGCCTATGTTTAAAAAGATTTTGAAAAAACATCAGTTGCTTGATGATGCTTTTAGAGCAACACAACAACGTACTCAAAATCAAGGCTTGAATGCGATGATACAAACAGATACAAATGTTCATTTATTCTTACATGATGAAAATATGCGCCAATTAGTTTCGTATGATGGTAAGCATTTTAAATTAAATAAAACAGATAAGACATATATAAAGGAAGAAATTATAAATATTGCGGAAAATCAACCTGAATTATTTTCTAATAATGTAGTGACAAGACCATTAATGGAAGAATGGTTATTTAACACGGTGGCATTTGTTGGAGGACCGAGTGAAATTAAGTACTGGGCTGAACTAAAAGATGTATTTGAACTATTTGATGTTGAAATGCCTATCGTGATGCCAAGGCTTAGAATTACTTATTTAAATGACCGTATAGAAAAATTACTTTCGAAATACAATATTCCATTAGAAAAAGTGTTAGTCGATGGTGTTGAAGGAGAAAGAAGTAAGTTTATTAGAGAACAAGCATCACATCAATTTATTGAAAAGGTAGAAGGTATGATTGAACAACAGCGTCGTCTAAACAAAGACTTATTAGATGAAGTGGCGGGGAATCAAAATAATATTAACCTTGTGAATAAAAATAATGAAATTCATATACAACAGTATGATTATTTGTTAAAACGTTATCTTTTAAACATTGAAAGAGAAAACGACATCAGTATGAAGCAATTTAGAGAAATTCAAGAAACACTCCATCCAATGGGAGGATTACAAGAAAGAATATGGAATCCACTTCAAATTTTGAATGATTTTGGGACAGATGTGTTCAAGCCCTCCACCTATCCACCACTTTCTTACACTTTTGATCATATTATTATAAAACCTTAATATACCAAGGGTTTAGCCCGATTTATCTTAATGATAAATCGGGCATTTTTTTGTTTTTTAAAATAAATTTCACAAATTTTGTATAAATAGTGGTGGATAGTGGGGAGATGTGGTAAATTATATATAAGGTGAGGTGATAAAAAATGTTCATGGGAGAATACGATCATCAATTAGATACAAAAGGACGTATGATTATACCGTCCAAGTTTCGTTATGACTTAAATGAGCGTTTTATTATCACAAGAGGCCTTGATAAATGTTTATTCGGTTACACTCTAGACGAATGGCAACAGATTGAAGAGAAAATGAAAACCTTACCTATGACAAAAAAAGACGCACGTAAGTTTATGCGTATGTTCTTCTCTGGTGCTGTTGAAGTAGAACTTGATAAGCAAGGGCGTATTAACATCCCTCAAAACTTGAGGAAATACGCTAATTTAACTAAAGAATGTACAGTAATCGGTGTTTCAAATCGTATTGAGATTTGGGATAGAGAAACTTGGAATGATTTCTATGAAGAATCTGAAGAAAGTTTCGAAGATATTGCTGAAGATTTAATAGATTTTGATTTTTAAAATGGAGGAATTGAAGTGTTTCATCATATCAGCGTTATGTTAAACGAAACCATTGATTATTTAAATGTAAAAGAAAATGGTGTGTACATTGACTGTACGCTAGGTGGAGCGGGACATGCCCTTTATTTACTAAATCAATTAAATGACGACGGAAGATTAATAGCAATCGATCAAGACCAAACTGCAATTGATAATGCTAAAGAGGTATTAAAGGATCATTTGCATAAGGTGACTTTTGTTCATAGCAACTTCCGTGAATTAACTCAAATATTAAAAGACTTAAACATTGAAAAAGTAGATGGAATTTATTACGACTTGGGTGTTTCAAGCCCACAACTCGACATTCCAGAACGAGGATTCAGTTATCACCATGACGCAACATTAGACATGCGTATGGACCAAACACAAGAACTAACAGCATATGAAATTGTTAACAATTGGTCATATGAAGCGTTAGTGAAGATTTTTTATCGTTATGGCGAGGAGAAATTTTCAAAACAGATAGCTCGAAGAATCGAAGCACATTGTGAACAACAACCAATAACAACAACATTAGAATTAGTTGACATTATAAAAGAAGGTATTCCTGCAAAAGCAAGAAGAAAAGGCGGACATCCTGCAAAACGAGTATTTCAAGCACTACGAATTGCAGTAAACGATGAATTGTCAGCTTTTGAAGATTCAATAGAACAAGCGATTGAATTAGTGAAAGTAGACGGCAGGATTTCGGTAATCACTTTCCATTCTTTAGAAGATCGTTTATGTAAACAGGTGTTCCAAGAATATGAAAAAGGTCCAGAGGTACCAAGAGGATTGCCAGTTATACCAGAAGCATATACACCTAAGTTAAAGCGTGTTAATCGTAAACCGATTACCGCTACAGAAGAAGATTTAGATGACAATAACAGAGCACGAAGCGCGAAATTACGTGTAGCTGAAATACTTAAATAAGGAGCAATTTATAATGGCTGTAGAAAAAGTGTACCAACCATATGACGAACAAGTTTATAATAGTATACCGAAGCAACAACCACAAACTAAGCCCGAAAAGAAGACTGTTTCGAGAAAAGTGGTTGTACAATTAACTAAATTTGAAAAAGTTTTATACATAACTTTGATTACTGTAATTGCTATGTTAAGTATTTATATGCTATCTTTAAAAATGGATGCGTATGATACGCGAGGAAAGATTGCAGATTTAGATTATAAAATAGATAAACAATCAAGTGAAAACAGTGCTTTACAATCTGAAATCAAAAAGAATTCTTCTTATGAACGCATATACGAAAAGGCTAAGAAACAGGGGATGAGCCTTGAGAACGATAATGTAAAGGTAGTGCGTAGTAATGGCGAAGCAAAAAATTAAAATTAAAAAAAATAAAATAGGGGCAGTCCTACTTGTTGGTTTATTCGGACTGCTCTTTTTTATATTGGTTTTAAGAATTTCATATATCATGATTACTGGACATTCTAATGGTCAAGATTTAGTCATGAAGGCAAATGAAAAGTATTTAGTTAAGAATGCACAACAACCAGAACGAGGAAAGATATATGATCGTAATGGTAAAGTGCTAGCAGAAGATGTAGAAAGATATAAACTTGTTGCAGTAATAGATAAAAAGGCGAGTGCCAATTCTAAAAAACCTAGGCATGTAGTTGATAAAAAAGAGACTGCAAAGAAATTATCTACAGTCATTGATATGAAGCCAGAGGAAATTGAAAAGAGACTTAGTCAAAAGAAAGCTTTCCAAATTGAATTTGGACGCAAAGGAACAAATTTAACGTATCAGGACAAATTGAAAATAGAGAAAATGAATTTGCCTGGTATTTCTTTATTGCCTGAAACAGAACGCTTTTATCCAAATGGCAATTTTGCATCACACTTAATTGGTAGAGCTCAGAAAAATCCGGATACTGGTGAACTTAAAGGTGCACTTGGAGTTGAAAAGATTTTTGATAGTTATTTAAGTGGATCTAAAGGATCATTGAGATATATTCATGATATTTGGGGATATATCGCACCAAATACTAAAAAAGAGAAGCAGCCTAAACGTGGTGATGATGTCCATTTAACAATCGATTCAAATATTCAAGTATTTGTTGAAGAAGCTTTAGATGGCATGGTTGAAAGATACCAGCCGAAAGATTTATTTGCGGTTGTCATGGATGCCAAAACTGGAGAAATTTTAGCATACAGTCAGCGACCAACATTTAATCCTGAAACTGGTAAAGACTTTGGTAAAAAGTGGGCAAATGACCTTTATCAAAACACATACGAGCCTGGATCAACATTTAAATCATATGGGTTAGCAGCTGCTATTCAAGAAGGTGCTTTTGATCCTGATAAGAAATATAAATCTGGACATAGAGATATTATGGGTTCACGTATTTCAGACTGGAATAGAGTCGGTTGGGGTGAAATCCCAATGTCACTCGGATTTACTTATTCATCTAATACATTGATGATGCATTTACAAGATTTAGTTGGTGCAGACAAAATGAAATCTTGGTATGAACGATTTGGATTTGGAAAATCAACTAAAGGTATGTTTGATGGAGAAGCACCTGGTCAAATTGGATGGAGTAATGAGTTGCAACAAAAAACGTCATCATTTGGTCAATCGACAACAGTAACACCTGTTCAAATGTTACAGGCGCAATCAGCGTTCTTTAATGATGGTAATATGTTAAAACCATGGTTTGTGAATAGCGTTGAAAATCCTGTTAGTAAAAGACAATTTTATAAAGGTCAAAAACAAATCGCAGGCAAACCAATAACAAAAGATACTGCTGAAAAAGTTGAAAAGCAATTGGATTTAGTTGTGAATAGTAAGAAGAGTCACGCTGCAAACTATCGTATTGATGGTTATGAGGTCGAAGGTAAGACTGGTACAGCACAAGTCGCTGCACCTAATGGTGGTGGATACGTTAAAGGTCCAAACCCATATTTTGTAAGTTTTATGGGTGACGCACCGAAGAAAAATCCTAAAGTTATTGTATACGCTGGTATGAGCTTGGCACAAAAAAATGACCAAGAAGCTTATGAATTAGGTGTTAGTAAAGCGTTTAAACCAATAATGGAAAATACTTTGAAATATTTAAATGTAGGTAAATCAAAAGATGACACATCTAATGCAGAGTATAGTAAAGTGCCAGATGTTGAAGGTCAAGACAAACAAAAAGCTATTGATAATGTGAGTGCAAAATCATTAGAACCAGTTACTATCGGTTCTGGCACACAAATAAAAGCACAATCTATAAAAGCAGGGAATAAAGTCTTACCTCATAGTAAAGTACTGTTATTAACAGACGGAGACTTAACTATGCCTGACATGTCAGGATGGACGAAAGAAGATGTCATTGCTTTTGAAAACCTAACAAATATTAAAGTAAATTTAAAAGGTAGCGGTTTTGTGTCCCACCAATCAATTAGTAAGGGACAAAAACTTACTGAAAAAGATAAAATAGACGTAGAATTTTCATCAGAGAATGTAGACAGCAATTCGACGAATAATTCTGATTCAAATTCAGATGATAAGAAGAAATCTGACAGTAAAACTGACAAGGATAAGTCGGACTAACAAGAATGGCTACATTAAATAAGGGTGTATTGTCACTATTTGTTTTTACTAAAGTAATGCTGTGATAGAAAAAAACATCTTCATTTAATCTTTATAAATAAGTGTTGATAGAGAATTTTAAGGTAGACGAGGTCAGATTAACTTGTTTGTTATAGGCAAACTTTTTATACTGGCCTCTTATGCCGTAAAAAAGAAAAATTATAAATTTTGATTACAACTTTGTTTATTTAATTGAAAAATTGATAATATATTAGTGGTTAAAAAAGTCTGGATTAAGAAGAGGAGATAGTTATGATTTTTGTATATGCGTTATTAGCGCTAGTGATTACATTTGTTTTGGTACCTGTTTTAATACCTACATTAAAAAGGATGAAATTTGGTCAAAGTATTCGAGAAGAAGGTCCACAAAGCCATATGAAGAAGACTGGTACACCAACGATGGGTGGACTAACATTTCTATTAAGTATTGTGATAACGTCTTTGGTGGCTATTATATTTGTAGATCAAGCTAATCCAATCATACTGTTATTATTTGTGACGATTGGTTTTGGGTTAATTGGTTTTATAGATGATTATATTATTGTTGTTAAAAAGAATAACCAAGGTTTAACAAGTAAACAGAAGTTTTTGGCGCAAATTGGTATTGCGATTATTTTCTTTGTTTTAAGTAATGTGTTTCATTTGGTGAATTTTTCTACGAGCATACATATTCCATTTACGAATGTAGCAATCCCACTATCATTTGCATATGTTATTTTCATTGTTTTTTGGCAAGTAGGTTTTTCTAATGCGGTAAATTTAACAGATGGTTTAGATGGATTAGCAACTGGACTGTCAATTATCGGATTTACAATGTATGCCATCATGAGCTTTGTGTTAGGAGAAACGGCAATTGGTATTTTCTGTATCATTATGTTGTTTGCACTTTTAGGATTTTTACCATATAACATTAACCCTGCTAAAGTGTTTATGGGAGATACAGGTAGCTTAGCTTTAGGTGGTATATTTGCTACGATTTCAATCATGCTTAATCAGGAATTATCATTAATTTTTATAGGTTTAGTATTCGTAATTGAAACATTATCTGTTATGTTACAAGTCGCTAGCTTTAAATTGACTGGAAAGCGTATATTTAAAATGAGTCCGATTCATCATCATTTTGAATTGATAGGATGGAGCGAATGGAAAGTAGTTACAGTATTTTGGGCTGTTGGTCTGATTTCAGGTTTAATCGGTTTATGGATTGGAGTGCATTAAGATGCTTAATTATACAGGGTTAGAAAATAAAAATGTATTAGTCGTCGGTTTGGCAAAAAGTGGTTATGAAGCAGCTAAATTATTAAGTAAATTAGGTGCGAATGTGACTGTCAATGATGGGAAAGACTTATCGCAAGATGCTCATGCAAAAGATTTAGAATCTATGGGTATTTCTGTTGTAAGTGGAAGTCATCCATTAACATTGCTTGATAATAATCCAATAATTGTTAAAAATCCTGGAATACCTTATACAGTATCTATTATTGATGAAGCAGTGAAACGAGGTTTGAAAATTTTAACAGAAGTTGAGTTAAGTTATCTAATCTCTGAAGCACCAATCATAGCTGTAACGGGTACAAATGGTAAAACGACAGTTACTTCTCTAATTGGAGATATGTTTAAAAAAAGTCGCTTAACTGGAAGATTATCCGGCAATATTGGTTATGTTGCATCTAAAGTAGCACAAGAAGTAAAGCCTACAGATTATTTAGTTACAGAGTTGTCGTCATTCCAGTTACTTGGAATTGAAAAGTATAAACCACACATTGCTATAATTACTAACATTTATTCGGCGCATCTAGATTACCATGAAAATTTAGAAAACTATCAAAATGCTAAAAAGCAAATATATAAAAATCAAACGGAAGAAGATTATTTGATTTGTAATTATCATCAAAGACAAGTGATAGAGTCGGAAGAATTAAAAGCTAAGACATTGTATTTCTCAACTCAACAAGAAGTTGATGGTATTTATATTAAAGATGGTTTTATCGTTTATAAAGGTGTTCGTATTATTAACACTGAAGATCTAGTATTGCCTGGTGAACATAATTTAGAAAATATATTAGCAGCTGTGCTTGCTTGTATTTTAGCTGGTGTACCTATTAAAGCAATTATTGATAGTTTAACTACATTTTCAGGAATAGAGCATAGATTGCAATATGTTGGTACTAATAGAACTAATAAATATTATAATGATTCCAAAGCAACAAACACGCTAGCAACACAGTTTGCCTTAAATTCATTTAATCAACCAATCATTTGGTTATGTGGTGGTTTGGATCGAGGGAATGAATTTGACGAACTCATTCCTTATATGGAAAATGTTCGCGCGATGGTTGTATTCGGACAAACGAAAGCTAAGTTTGCTAAACTAGGTAATAGTCAAGGGAAATCGGTCATTGAAGCGAACAATGTCGAAGACGCTGTTGATAAAGTACAAGATATTATAGAACCAAATGATGTTGTATTATTGTCACCTGCTTGTGCGAGTTGGGATCAATATAGTACTTTTGAAGAGCGTGGAGAGAAATTTATTGAAAGATTCCGTGCCCATTTACCATCTTATTAAAGGGTGTGAGTATTGATGGATGATAAAACGAAGAACGATCAACAAGAATCAAATGAAGATAAAGATGAATTAGAATTATTTACGAGGAATACATCTAAGAAAAGACGGCAAAGAAAAAGGTCAAAGGCTACACATTTTTCTAATCAAAATAAAGATGATACATCTCAACAAGCTGATTTTGATGAAGAAATTTACTTGATAAATAAAGACTTCAAAAAAGAAGAAAGCAATGATGAAAATAATGGTTCTGCTTCTAGTCATGCGAATGATAATAATATCGATGATTCTACAGACTCTAATATTGAAAATGAGGATTATAGATATAATCAAGAAATTGACGACCAAAATGAATCGAATGGAATTGCAGTCGGCAACGAACAACCTCAATCAGCTCCTAAAGAACAAAATAGCGACTCGAATGATGAGGAAACAGTAACGAAAAAAGAACGAAAAAGTAAAGTAACACAATTAAAGCCATTAACACTTGAAGAAAAGCGGAAGTTAAGACGTAAGCGACAAAAACGAATCCAATACAGTGTTATTACAATATTAGTATTGTTGATTGCTGTTATATTAATTTACATGTTTTCACCACTTAGTAAAATTGCGCATGTAAATATAAATGGAAATAATCACGTTAGTACTTCAAAGATAAACAAAGTTTTAGGTGTTAAAAATGATTCGAGGATGTATACGTTTAGTAAAAAAAATGCTATTAATGATCTCGAAGAGGATCCATTAATCAAAAGTGTTGAGATACACAAGCAATTACCAAACACATTAAACGTAGATATCACAGAAAATGAAATTATTGCTTTAGTGAAATATAAAGGTAAATATTTACCTTTATTAGAAAATGGTAAATTGCTTAAAGGTTCAAATGATGTCAAAATTAATGATGCACCTGTCATGGATGGTTTCAAAGGTACAAAAGAAGATGATATGATTAAGGCGTTATCTGAAATGACACCTGAAGTTAGACGATATATTGCCGAAGTGACATACGCCCCAAGTAAAAACAAACAAAGCAGAATTGAATTGTTTACGACAGATGGACTTCAAGTAATCGGTGATATTTCGACGATATCTAAGAAAATGAAATATTATCCGCAGATGTCACAATCATTATCAAGGGATAGTTCGGGTAAACTAAAAACACGAGGCTATATTGATTTATCAGTCGGTGCTTCATTTATCCCATACCGTGGAAACACGTCTAGTCAATCAGAAAGCGATAAAAATGTGACTAAATCATCTCAAGAGGAAAATCAAGCAAAAGAAGAATTACAAAGCGTTTTAAACAAAATTAACAAACAATCAAGTAAGAATAATTAAAAAATTTTGATATTGTCTATGTTTATAGTTCACAAGCCATTCAACGTATTGTAAACTAAGGATAGTGTATTTTTTTAATAGTAATTTGTCAGGAGGTGCCTATCTATGGAAGAACATTACTACGTAAGTATTGATATTGGATCATCAAGCGTAAAAACAATAGTAGGCGAGAAATTTCACAATGGTATAAATGTGATAGGTACAGGACAAACCTACACGAGCGGTATAAAAAATGGTTTAATTGATGATTTTGATATTGCGCGACAAGCAATCAAAGACACAATTAAAAAGGCATCAATCGCTTCGGGTGTTGATATTAAAGAAGTTTTCCTGAAATTACCTATCATTGGAACGGAAGTTTATGATGAATCAAATGAAATCGACTTTTATGAGGATACAGAAATCAACGGTTCACATATCGAAAAAGTATTAGAAGGTATTAGAGAAAAAAATGATGTGCAAGAAACAGAAGTAATTAATGTGTTCCCGATTCGTTTTATAGTCGATAAAGAAAATGAGGTTTCAGACCCTAAAGAATTAATTGCCAGACATTCATTAAAGGTTGAAGCAGGCGTAATTGCTATTCAAAAATCGATTTTAATTAATATGATTAAATGCGTAGAAGCATGTGGTGTTGATGTATTAGATGTTTACTCTGATGCATATAACTATGGTTCAATCCTAACAGCTACTGAAAAAGAGTTAGGTGCATGTGTCATTGATATTGGTGAAGACGTTACGCAAGTTGCTTTTTATGAACGCGGTGAATTAGTAGATGCTGATTCTATCGAAATGGCAGGGCGTGATATTACAGACGATATTGCACAAGGATTAAACACTTCTTATGAAACTGCTGAAAAAGTTAAACACCAATATGGTCATGCATTCTATGATTCTGCTTCAGATCAAGATATCTTCACTGTTGAACAGGTTGATAGTGATGAAACAGTACAGTATACTCAAAAAGATTTGAGTGACTTTATTGAAGCGCGTGTAGAAGAAATATTCTTCGAAGTATTTGATGTTTTACAAGATTTAGGATTAACAAAAGTAAATGGTGGGTTTATTGTAACTGGTGGATCTGCAAACTTACTTGGCGTAAAAGAATTATTATCAGATATGGTAAGTGAAAAAGTTAGAATTCACACGCCATCACAAATGGGAATTAGAAAACCTGAATTTTCTTCAGCAATTTCTACAATTTCTAGTAGTATCGCTTTTGATGAGTTATTAGATTATGTTACAATTAATTATCATGATAATGAAGAAACTGAAGAAGATGTTATTGATGTGAAAGACAAAGATAACGAATCTAAATTAGGCGGATTTGATTGGTTTAAACGTAAAACAAACAAAAAAGATACTCATGAAAATGAAGTAGAGTCAACAGATGAAGAAATTTATCAATCAGAAGATAATCATCAGGAACATAAACAGAATCATGAACATGTTCAAGACAAAGATAAAGATAAAGAAGAAAGTAAATTCAAAAAACTAATGAAATCTCTATTTGAATGATTATTGGCCAATAAAACTAGGAGGAAATTTAAATGTTAGAATTTGAACAAGGATTTAATCATTTAGCGACTTTAAAGGTCATTGGTGTAGGTGGTGGCGGTAACAACGCCGTAAACCGAATGATTGACCACGGAATGAATAATGTTGAATTTATCGCTATCAACACAGACGGTCAAGCTTTAAACTTATCTAAAGCTGAATCTAAAATCCAAATCGGTGAAAAATTAACACGTGGTTTAGGAGCAGGAGCTAACCCTGAAATCGGTAAAAAAGCTGCAGAGGAATCTCGTGAACAAATTGAAGATGCAATCCAAGGTGCAGACATGGTATTTGTTACTTCTGGTATGGGTGGCGGAACTGGTACTGGTGCAGCACCAGTCGTTGCTAAAATTGCAAAAGAAATGGGCGCATTAACTGTTGGTGTTGTAACTCGTCCATTTAGTTTTGAAGGACGTAAACGTCAAACTCAAGCTGCTGCTGGAGTAGAAGCTATGAAAGCTGCAGTAGATACATTAATCGTTATACCAAATGACCGTTTATTAGATATCGTTGACAAATCTACGCCAATGATGGAAGCATTTAAAGAAGCTGATAACGTGTTACGCCAAGGTGTACAAGGTATCTCAGACTTAATCGCTGTTTCTGGTGAAGTAAACTTAGACTTTGCAGACGTTAAGACAATTATGTCTAACCAAGGTTCTGCATTAATGGGTATTGGTGTTTCTTCTGGTGAAAATAGAGCGGTAGAAGCTGCTAAAAAAGCAATCTCTTCTCCATTACTTGAAACATCTATCGTTGGTGCACAAGGTGTGCTTATGAATATTACTGGTGGCGAGTCATTGTCATTATTTGAAGCACAAGAGGCTGCTGATATTGTCCAAGATGCTGCAGATGAAGACGTTAATATGATTTTCGGTACAGTTATTAATCCTGAATTACAAGATGAGATTGTTGTAACAGTTATTGCAACTGGTTTTGATGACAAACCAACATCACATGGTCGTAAATCTGGTAGCACTGGATTCGGAACAAGCGTAAATACTTCTAGCAATGCAACTTCTAAAGATGAATCATTCACTTCAAATTCATCAAATGCACAAGCAACTGATAGTGTAAGTGAAAGAACGCATACAACTAAAGAAGATGATATTCCAAGCTTCATTAGAAATAGAGAAGAAAGACGTTCAAGAAGAACAAGACGTTAATCGGTTAATATATATACACAAATAATTCAACACAAATCATCAGATAACATATCTGATGATTTTTTTACTAATTTTTAGAACATGTAGAAGGACATTTAAGTTTTTCGAAGTCATTAAAAGTGTTTAAGTATCGTGTCAAAATTAAGTCAAAAATTATTTGCGCAACATTTTAACTTTAAACATAAATGTTATATTATATAATTATTAACTTTGTACAGTTAGACGAAGATAATTTAAATGAAATGATGGTGACGATCGAGTGAATGATAATTTTAAAAAGCAACCGCATCATTTAATATATGAAGAATTATTACAACAAGGTATTACTCTAGGTATTACAACTAGAGGAGATGGTTTAAGCGACTATCCTAAAAATGCTTTTAATATGGCGAGATATATTGATGATCGCCCATATAATATTACTCAACATCAATTGCAATTAGCTGAAGAAATTGCGTTTGATAGAAAAAATTGGGTGTTTCCCATCCAAACACATGAAAATAAAGTCGCTTGTATTACAAAGGATGATATAGGCACAAATATAGACACTTTAACTGATGCGCTTCATGGTATTGATGCGATGTACACATATGATAGTAATGTCTTATTAACGATGTGTTATGCAGACTGTGTACCAGTATATTTTTATAGTACAAAACATCATTTTATTGCATTGGCGCATGCAGGTTGGCGTGGTACCTATACTGAAATTGTAAAAGAAGTGCTAAAACATGTGAACTTTGATTTGAAAGACTTACATGTCGTTATTGGACCATCTACATCATCAAGTTATGAAATTAATGATGATATTAAAAATAAATTTGAAACATTGCCAATTGATAGTGCCAACTATATTGAAACTAGAGGACGAGATCGTCATGGTATTGATTTGAAAAAAGCCAATGCTGAATTATTAAATTATTATGGTGTTCCTAAAGAAAATATTTATACGACAGCGTATGCTACATCTGAACATTTAGAATTATTTTTCTCTTATCGATTAGAAAAAGGTCAAACAGGACGCATGTTAGCATTCATTGGTCAACAGTAAACAAGGAGGAGATATGTTTGCGTGTGAAAGATAATTTACAACAAATCTCAACACAAATTAATGACAAAAGTGAAAAAAATAATTTTTCAACAAAACCAAACGTGATTGCAGTTACAAAATATGTTACAATAGAGCGAGCTAAAGAAGCGTATGAGGCTGGAATAAGACATTTTGGTGAGAATAGATTGGAAGGCTTTTTTCAAAAGAAAGAAGCATTACCATCAGATGCGGTGATTCATTTTATAGGATCATTACAATCTCGAAAAGTTAAGGACGTTATAAACGACGTAGATTATTTCCATGCTTTAGATCGATTGAGCTTAGCCAAAGAAATTAACAAACGTGCAGAACATAAAATTAAATGTTTCTTGCAAGTGAACGTTTCGGGAGAAGCTTCTAAACATGGTATTGCTTTAGAAGATGTTGATCAGTTTATAGATGATCTTAAAAAATATGACAAAATCGAAATTGTAGGTTTAATGACGATGGCACCATTGACAGATGATGAAGCATATATTAGATCGTTATTTAAACAGTTACGTTTGAAAAAAGAAGAAATACAACGACTCAATTTAGAATATGCGCCTTGTGATGAATTATCAATGGGAATGAGTAATGACTATCTTATTGCAGTTGAAGAAGGTGCGACGTTTGTTAGAATTGGGACTAAACTTGTAGGAGAAGAGGAGTGAGCCACTTGGCTTTAAAAGATTTATTTAGTGGATTTTTTGTAATAGATGATGAAGAGGAAGTAGAAGTACCTGACAAACAACAACAGGTCAATGAAGCGCCAGCAAAAGAGCAGTCACAACAAACAACAAAACAAAACGCAATCAAATCAGTCCCTCAAAAATCTGCATCAAGATATACAACAACGTCAGAAGAAAGGAATAACCGTATGTCTAATTATTCAAAAAATAATTCACGTAATGTTGTAACTATGAACAATGCTACACCAAACAATGCATCACAAGAAAGTTCAAAAATGTGTTTATTCGAACCACGTGTTTTTTCAGATACACAAGATATTGCTGATGAGCTTAAAAACCGCCGTGCGACACTTGTCAATTTACAACGTATTGATAAAGTATCAGCGAAAAGAATTATTGATTTTTTAAGCGGTACTGTTTATGCAATCGGTGGAGATATCCAACGTGTAGGTACTGATATTTTCT
Source organism: Staphylococcus sp. EG-SA-2 (assembly GCF_017152085.1). Classification (NCBI taxonomy): domain Bacteria; kingdom Bacillati; phylum Bacillota; class Bacilli; order Caryophanales; family Staphylococcaceae; genus Staphylococcus; species Staphylococcus sp. EG-SA-2. The sequence continues at coordinate 5,388 of NZ_JACYHC010000686.1, read as the reverse complement.
TATGTACGCCTGATAATGTGGAAGTAGCTGGAAGCATTACAGACCATATTGAAAATATGGAACATTCATTCGACTAAGGAGTTAACATATGGATATAAATGTGCTAGCTACAATATTTAAATTTATCCTTTTTGTTGTTGAAATTTATTATTTCGGCATGATTATATATTTCTTTACATCTTGGGTACCAAGTATTAGAGAAACTAAGGTAGGTTATTTTTTAGCGAAAATATATGAACCTTTCTTACAACCATTTAGAAAAGTAATTCCACCTATTGGAATTATCGACATATCATCAATCGCTGCAATTATCGTTTTAGTATTATTCCAAAAAGGGTTACTCCAAATCTTTAATTGGATTTTAATTCAATTACAATAAATTAAGCGACATAACGAGGCAAGGGTACATGATACTTTAGCCTCGTTTTTGATATGTATTTTTCTGAATATAAGGGCAATAGATGGTATTTTATAATTTTTTTAAGGTAGTGATTAACATAGATATTTATCAACACTTTAGACAGGAAGAATACGAATTAATTGATCAGCTAACGGATAAATGTGATCAAGCGGAACAACATTATGCACCAGTATTAACGCATTTTTTAGATCCAAGAGGGCAATATATATTGGAAGTGATTTGTGGCAGTTATGAAGATTTAAACGTCTCTTTTTATGGCGGGCCTAATGCTGAAAGAAAAAGAGCAATCATTTCGCCGAACTATTATGAACCTAAAGAAAGTGACTTTGAATTAACTTTAATGGAAATAGAGTATCCTGAAAAATTCGTCACTTTAAAACATCAACATATTTTAGGGACATTAATGTCTTTAGGTATCGAACGCGAACAAGTTGGAGATATAATTGTGAATGAACGAATTCAATTTGTTTTGACAAGTAGATTGGAATCATTTATTATGTTAGAATTACAACGTATTAAAGGCGCATCAGTTAAACTTTATACTATTCCAGTAACAGATATGATACAATCTAATGAGAATTGGAAAAATGAAAGTGCAACAGTTAGTTCTTTAAGGTTAGATGTTGTTATTAAAGAAATGATACGTAAATCACGTACGATTGCGAAACAACTAATTGAAAAAAAACGTGTTAAAGTGAATCACACTATTGTTGATTCAGCAGATTTTCAATTACAAGCAAATGATTTAATATCCATCCAAGGTTTTGGTAGAGCACACATTACTGACTTAGGTGGTAAAACTAAAAAAGATAAAACGCACATTACCTATAGAACATTATTCAAATAGTAATGATTTAAGGAGGATAACAAATGGCTTTTACACCAAATGAAATTAAGAATAAAGAGTTTTCACGTGTAAAGAATGGTTTAGAACCTACTGAAGTTGCTAATTTTTTGGAGCAACTAAGCACTGAAATTGAACGTCTTAAAGAAGATAAAAAACAACTTGAAAAAGTAATCGAAGAGAGAGATACTAATATTAAGTCTTATCAAGACGTGCATCAATCTGTAAGTGATGCTTTGATACAAGCTCAAAAAGCTGGTGAAGAAACTAAGCAAGCTGCAGAAAAACAAGCTGAAGCGATTATAGCTAAGGCAGAAGCGCAAGCTAATCAAATGGTTGGTGACGCGGTAGAAAAAGCACGCCGTTTAGCATTCCAGACTGAAGATATGAAACGTCAATCAAAAGTATTTAGATCGCGTTTCCGTATGTTAGTTGAAGCGCAATTAGACTTATTAAAAAACGAAGATTGGGATTACTTGTTGAATTATGATTTAGACGCTGAACAAGTGACGCTTGAAAATATTCATCATTTGCATGAAAATGATTTAAAGCCAGATGAAGTTGCAGCAAATGCACAAAATAATGCATCAAATACACCAGACAATAATCAACAATCCAATGATTCAGAAACAACTAAGAAGTAAGAATTAAATAAAGACAGACGCGTAATATACATTTAACTTTTCACAGCGAATTAGGTAATGGTGAGAGCCTAGTAAAAGCATGTATGTTATATCACTGGCTTTTTAATATTTAAATAATGTAATGAGAGAACTCTAAGTTGAGTTAATAAGGGTGGTACCGCGAGCAATCGTCCCTTTTAATTTAACTTAGAGTTTTTTAAATTTTTAAGGAGTGAAAAAAATGGATTACAAAGAAACGTTATTAATGCCTAAAACAGATTTCCCAATGCGAGGTGGTTTACCAAACAAGGAACCGCAAATTCAAGAAAAATGGGATGCAGAAGATCAATACCATAAAGCGTTAGAAAAAAATAAAGGTAACGAAACATTCATTTTACATGATGGCCCACCATACGCGAATGGTAACTTACATATGGGACATGCCTTGAACAAAATTTTAAAAGACTTTATTGTACGTTATAAAACTATGCAAGGGTTCTATGCACCATACGTACCAGGTTGGGATACACATGGTTTACCAATTGAACAAGCATTAACGAAAAAAGGTGTTGACCGAAAGAAAATGTCAACAGCTGAATTCCGTGAGAAATGTAAAGAATTTGCTTTAGAACAAATTGAATTACAGAAAAAAGATTTTAGACGTTTAGGTGTTCGTGGTGACTTTAATGATCCATATATTACATTAAAACCTGAATACGAAGCTGCACAAATTCGTATTTTTGGAGAAATGGCAGATAAAGGTTTAATTTATAAAGGTAAAAAGCCAGTTTATTGGTCTCCTTCAAGTGAGTCTTCATTAGCAGAAGCAGAAATTGAATATCACGATAAACGTTCAGCATCAATTTACGTTGCATTTGACGTTAAAGATGACAAAGGTGTCGTTGATGCAGATGCTAAATTTATTATCTGGACAACAACGCCATGGACAATTCCATCAAATGTTGCGATTACCGTTCATCCTGAATTAAAATATGGTCAATACAATGTAAATGGCGAAAAATATATTATTGCAGAAGCCTTGTCTGACGCTGTAGCAGAAGCACTGGATTGGGATAAAGCATCAATCAAATTAGAAAAAGAATACACAGGTAAAGAATTAGAGTATGTTGTAGCACAACATCCATTCTTAGACAGAGAATCGTTAGTGATTAATGGTGATCATGTTACTACAGATGCTGGTACAGGTTGTGTACATACAGCACCAGGTCACGGGGAAGATGACTATATTGTTGGTCAAAAATATGAATTGCCAGTAATTAGTCCAATCGATGATAAAGGTGTATTTACTGAAGAAGGCGGCCAATTTGAAGGGATGTTCTATGATAAAGCTAATAAAGCCGTTACTGATTTATTAACAGAAAAAGGTGCACTATTAAAATTAGACTTTATTACACATAGCTATCCACACGACTGGAGAACAAAAAAACCTGTAATCTTCCGTGCTACACCACAATGGTTTGCCTCAATCAGTAAAGTAAGACAAGATATTTTAGATGCAATCGAAAATACAAACTTCAAAGTAAATTGGGGTAAAACACGTATTTACAATATGGTTCGTGACCGTGGCGAATGGGTTATTTCTCGTCAACGTGTGTGGGGTGTACCGTTACCAGTATTTTATGCTGAAAATGGCGAAATTATCATGACGAAAGAAACAGTGAATCATGTTGCTGATTTATTTGCAGAACACGGTTCAAATATTTGGTTTGAAAGAGAAGCGAAAGACTTACTACCAGAAGGATTTACACATCCAGGCAGCCCTAACGGTACATTTACTAAAGAAACAGACATTATGGACGTTTGGTTTGATTCTGGTTCATCACACCGTGGCGTGTTGGAAACAAGACCGGAATTAAGTTTCCCAGCGGATATGTATTTAGAAGGTAGTGACCAATATCGTGGTTGGTTCAACTCTTCTATCACAACTTCAGTTGCTACAAGAGGAGTATCACCTTATAAATTCTTACTTTCTCATGGTTTTGTTATGGACGGTGAAGGTAAGAAAATGAGTAAATCTTTAGGTAATGTGATTGTACCTGACCAAGTGGTTAAACAAAAAGGTGCTGATATTGCGAGACTTTGGGTAAGTAGTACGGACTATTTAGCTGATGTTAGAATTTCTGATGAAATTTTAAAACAAACATCTGATGTTTATCGTAAAATCAGAAATACATTAAGATTTATGTTAGGTAACATTAACGATTTCAATCCTGACACAGATAGCATTCCTGAATCAGAGTTATTAGAAGTGGATCGTTACTTGCTAAATCGTTTACGTGAATTTACTGCAAGTACGATTAACAACTATGAAAACTTTGACTACTTAAATATTTATCAAGAAGTTCAAAACTTTATCAATGTTGAGTTAAGTAATTTCTATTTGGATTACGGTAAAGATATTTTATATATTGAACAACGTGATTCTCATATCCGTCGTAGTATGCAAACAGTGTTATATCAAATTTTAGTTGATATGACGAAGTTGTTAGCACCAATCTTAGTGCATACAGCTGAAGAAGTTTGGTCTCATACACCACATGTTAAAGAAGAAAGTGTTCACTTAGCAGACATGCCTAAAGTTGTAGAAGTAGATCAAGCTTTATTGGATAAATGGCGTACATTTATGAATTTACGTGATGATGTGAACCGTGCATTAGAAACTGCTCGTAATGAAAAAGTTATTGGTAAATCATTAGAAGCTAAAGTTACGATTGCTAGTAACGATAAATTTAATGCATCTGAATTCTTAACTTCATTTGATGCATTACATCAATTATTTATCGTGTCACAAGTTAAAGTTGTAGATAAGTTAGATGATCAGGCAACAGCTTATGAACATGGTGATATTGTCATCGAACATGCAGATGGTGAAAAATGTGAAAGATGTTGGAACTATTCAGAGGATCTTGGTGCTGTTGATGAATTGACGCATCTATGTCCACGATGCCAACAAGTTGTAAAATCACTGGTATAATTGAAATTGTATAAAGTACTTATACAGATGATATAAATTAAAGCTCTCTTCATAATCATGTTGTAGTTTTTGTTGACATGATGAAGAGAGTTTTTTTGTGAATAAAAAAATGACCAAGTTACTGGTTATATGTGTTAAAAAATGTGTAATTTACTAAAATAAAAATTATTCAGGAATGGTACAAATTCTCTGAAGCTTATAAATGCGTTATAGTTGCTATTCTCAATTATGTTCGCGATAATTTTAAGTAAAAGTAAGCACAGATATTGAATTTGATAGGAGTTAATTGAATGTATCATAACAGTAACGCAAACTTTGTAAATGGTATCACTTTAAATGTGAGAGATAAGAATGAATTAAAGCCATTTTATGAGGACGTATTAGGATTAAATATTATAAATGAGACATTAACATCGATACAATATGAAGTAGGTCAAAATAATCATGTCATTACACTTGTTGAATTACAAAATGGACGTGAACCTTTAATGTCCGAAGCGGGACT
>NZ_JACYHC010000685.1:0-13886 GCF_017152085.1 Staphylococcus sp. EG-SA-2 | reverse complement strand
GCTTGATTAGTATCGCTTTGTACATTATTATCCGTAGTTAAGGCTTGTGCACCATTTGGGTTTGAAAGTAATAAAACTGTTCCGATTAAAGTAGAGAATATGCCTACTTTATACTTCCTAATACTATATTTATTTTTCTTTAACAAATTCATTTCATTTTCCTCCTGGTTGTCTGTTCTCTGCTGTGTTGTTAAGAATTATGCTAAAAATATACGCTCCCTCACATTATGTTTATAGCTATATTATTTTGTACAATATTTTAAGTTCACTCAATTTTATCATCATCATTTTATAAAATAAAGTTTTATTTTATTACAATTTAGTTTCCGTTTTGTAATTAAAATCTTAATAAAACATAACAAGAACGCTTTAGATTGTTTTGTAACAGAAAGTAATTCATACCAAAAAACACCAAGCAACCGAAACGTTACTTGGTGTCATTACAAATGTAATATTATTTTAAATTATGTCACTACTTTAAATACTTTTTATTTCCAAACCTTCATCGCCCCATGCGTGCATGCCGCCTTCGACATTTACGGCATCAATGCCATTTGCCTCTAAATATTCTACAACTTTAGCGCTTCGAACTCCACCAGCACATACAATATAATATATTTCATTTTTATTAAATGAATTTAAATTATCCGGAATGGTATCCATTGGAATCAACTTTGCATTAGGAATATATCCCATTGCTGTTTCTTCGTCAGTACGAACATCAACAATTTGAACTGGTTTAGATTCAAAAAGTTTGTTTTTTAATTCATCTGTAGTAATTGACTTCATTTCAAAGTCCTCCTTAAAACATTATTTAGCTACAATATTGACTAATTTTTGAGGAACAGCGATGACTTTCATGATGTCTTTACCTTCAATACTCGCTTTAACATTGTCATTAGATAAGGCAATTTCTTGCATTTCTTCTTTTGATGTATCTTTAGCAATTTTAATTTTAGCTCTCAATTTACCATTTACTTGAACAACGATTTCTACTTCATCATCTACAAGTAGTGCTTCGTCATAAGTTGGCCAAGGTTGGTACGTAATAGACTCTTCATGTCCTAATTTTGACCATAATTCTTCACCGATATGTGGTGCAATAGGTGCTAACATTTTAACGAAGCCTTCAATGTAAGGTTTATAAACTTCATCAACTTTATAACACTCATTAATAAATACCATTAATTGACTAATAGCAGTATTAAATCCTAATGTTTCAAAGTCTTCTGTTACCTTTTTAACAGTTTGGTTATAAACTTTATCTAAAGATTTATTATTTGTAGTTACAATTTTTGAACTCAATGTTCCATCTTCATTTACCATTAAACGCCATACGCGATCTAAGAATCGACGAGACCCATCTAATCCTTTTTCACTCCATGCAATTGCAGCATCTAAAGGTCCCATAAACATTTCGTAAAGACGTAAAGTATCTGCACCATGAGACTGTACTATATCATCAGGATTGATTACATTTCCTTTAGATTTACTCATCTTCTCATTACCTTCTCCTAAAATCATACCTTGGTTAAATAATTTTTGGAAAGGTTCTTTAGTAGGTACGATACCCAAATCATAAAGGACTTTATGCCAAAATCTTGCATATAATAAGTGAAGAACCGCATGTTCTACTCCACCGATATATAAATCAACAGGTAACCAATGTTTTAATTTTTCAGGATCTGCTAACATATTTTCATTTTTAGGATCGATGTAACGTAAATAATACCAACAACTACCTGCCCATTGTGGCATTGTATTTGTTTCACGACGTCCTTTCATACCTGTTTTTTCATCTACAACATTTACAAATGAATCAATATTAGCTAGTGGAGACTCACCAGTCCCTGATGGCTTGATTTCATCTGTTTCAGGTAACAACAATGGTAGCTCTTCTTCAGGAACAGTTGTCATTGTTCCATCTTCCCAATGAATGACAGGAATTGGTTCGCCCCAATAACGCTGACGACTGAATAACCAATCTCTTAATTTGTAATTAACTTTCTTTTCGCCAGCACCTTTTTGCTCTAATAATTGAATAGCTTTAGTAATTGCCGCTTCATTTTCTAAACCATCAAGTTCACCAGAATTAATATGTTTACCTTCACCAGTGTATGCTGCTTCTTCAACATTTCCACCTTCGATGACTTCAATGATTGGCAAATCAAACTTTTTAGCAAATTCATAATCTCTGTCATCATGCGCTGGTACTGCCATAATTGCTCCAGTACCATATGTTGATAATACATAATCAGCAATCCAAATTTGTACTTTTTCACCAGATAAAGGATTAATTGCATATGCACCAGTAAACACACCTGATTTATCTTTTGCTAAATCTGTACGTTCTAAATCTGACTTTTTAGAAGCTTCTGTTTGATAAGCTTTTACTTTTTCTTTATATTCATCAGTTGTAATTGAATTAACTAATGCATGTTCAGGACTTAAGACTAAGAATGATGCACCATAGATAGTGTCTGGTCTAGTCGTAAATACTTCTACTTTTCCTTCCGTATTATCTACATCAAATGAAACTTTGGCCCCTTCAGAACGTCCAATCCAATTGCGCTGCATATCTTTTAAAGACTCAGGCCAATCTAAATCATCTAAATCTGCTAATAATTGATCTGCATATTCTGTGATTTTAAGTACCCATTGTTTCATCGGCTTACGATAAACTGGATGTCCACCACGTTCAGAGACACCAACAATCACTTCTTCGTTAGATAAAACAGTGCCTAATGCTGGACACCAGTTAACTGCAACTTCATCAACGTATGCTAAACCTTTGTTATATAACTGTATGAAAATCCACTGTGTCCATTTATAGTATTCTGGATCTGTTGTATTAACTTCACGATCCCAATCATAACTGAACCCTAATTCTTTAATTTGTCGTTTAAAAGTTTGGATATTTTTCTTTGTAAATTCACGTGGGTCGTTGCCAGTGTCTAAAGCATATTGCTCTGCTGGTAATCCGAATGCATCCCACCCCATCGGATGTAATACATTATAACCTTGCATCCTTTTATATCTTGAAATGATATCTGTTGCTGTATAGCCCTCAGGATGTCCAACATGTAAACCAGCACCTGATGGATATGGAAACATGTCTAAAGCATAAAATTTCTTTTGACCTAAGTTATCATTTGTTTTAAATGTTTTATTTTCGTCCCAATAGTCTTGCCATTTCTTTTCAATTTGATTGTGGTTGTAATTCAACACATTTCCTCCTATTCAATAAAAAAGACACCTCTAACTATTCTATTTACATAGGGACGACATTTGCCGCGTTACCACCCTATTTCACAAAAATTGTGCACTCATTTTAATAGTAAGAGATGTCATTCATTCAATTTAAAATTAATACGATTTACATTTAGTCCTTAACACTAGCTCTCAGCATCACTAGCTTTCTGTAGAAAAGCTCCAAACGAAATTAAATTATACAAATTAATATTATGTTATAACGACATTTATTTCAAGTCTATAACGTTAATTCTATTTACTCATTATGCATCTATTTTTTTAGGTTGCGTATTATTCTCCTTGAAAACCATTAATAATATTAATGCAAATACAAGTAGTAGCATCATACCGATAAACATCATGCGCATATTAAACGCATCAACTAATACACCACCAAGAAATGGACCAAATGCTTTTCCTACTGTAGCAGCTGAATTCACAAAACCTTGGTACTGTCCTTGCTTACCATCTGGCGCTAACTGATTGGCTATAGTTGGAACTGCTGGCCATACAAACATTTCTCCAAAAGTTAAAATAATCATACCGACAACAAATATTGTAAAGTTTTCGGCAAAACTCGTGACAAAGAACGACAACATAAAAATGATGATGCCGACAAACATTTGCTTCTTTAAGTTTCCTTTTAACAGATAGAGAACCGGTTTAATTAATGGTTGTGCTACTAAAATCATTATTCCGTTAATTGTCCATAAAACACTATATTGTGCCATTGAAATATTAATAGATTGTGTAAATGATGCGATTGTAGACTCCCATTGAATATACGCAACCCAACAAATTGCAAACATTGCACAAATTAGTACTAATGAAATAAATCTTGCTTTATTCTTTTTACCAGTAATATCTAAATGAGTTGGATATTTAACTTTCGCATTAATTTCAATATTAAATTGCGTTACCGCGACAAGCGCAAACACAACATACATAATAAGATTGGCTAAAAAGATATAGTTAAAGCTAAATTCTGCGACAAAGCCGCCCATTGCAGCACCGACAGCCACACCAATATTTTGCGCTAAGTATATCGCATTAAACGTTTGTCTTCCGCCATTCGGCCACACTGCTCCAGCCATAGCGTATATCGCAGGAATAATCATTCCGCCACCAAAGCCTAACATTACAAGCCATACAGCATACCAAGGCCACCCGTGAAAGAAATTAAGTAGCGTTGTACTACAAAGACAAGTGAAAGTTCCAATTAAAATCGTCTTGTATCCACCTAATTTATCAAATAGTGAACCACCTAATAAGTTTCCAATAACCATGCCAAATGAATTTATCATTAGCACTAAACCAGCAACAGTTAAACTTTTTCCAAGTTCTTGTTTCATATAAATTGTATTTAAAGGCCACAAAAAACTGGAACCAGTAATATTTAACGCCATGCCAATTACTAGCCACCAGACTGATTTAGGTATATTCATATTTCATAGTTCCTCTCTCTTTTTTGTCAAACTATAATAAACACTATAACATTAAAATATGTTAAAATCTGTACTTAGAACTCTTTTTTTATAGAAAGGAAAATGACATATGGGCAATCATTTCCAATACGCTTTTGAAAACAAACGTTATCACACATGGAATTACCATTTAAAAAATAAATTTGGACAAAAAATATTTAAAGTTGCATTGGATGGCGGGTTTGACTGTCCTAACCGCGATGGCACTGTAGCACATGGTGGATGTACATTTTGTTCTGCTGCAGGTAGCGGGGACTTTGCAGGTAATCGTGCAGATTCAATCGCAGTACAATTTAAAGAAATTAAGGAAAAGATGCATGAGAAATGGCACGAAGGAAAATATATTGCTTATTTTCAGGCATTTACAAATACACATGCACCAGTTGAAGTATTAAAAGAAAAATTCGAACCTGTACTTAAAGAACCGGGTGTTGTAGGATTATCTATTGGTACGCGTCCTGACTGTCTACCAGACGATGTTGTCGAATATTTAGCAGATTTGAATCAACGAACATACTTATGGGTTGAATTAGGACTACAAACAATCCATCAGTCAACATCTGATTTAATCAATCGTGCCCATGATATGAAAACTTATTATGATGGTGTGGCAAAATTACGTAAGCATAATATCAATGTATGTACACACATCATTAATGGCTTACCTGGCGAAGACTATGACATGATGATGGCTACTGCCAAAGAAGTTGCACAAATGGATGTACAAGGTATTAAAATTCATTTACTTCATTTGTTAAAAGGTACACCGATGGTAAAACAATACGATAAAGGTTTATTAACTTTTATGACTCAAGAAGAGTACACAAACCTAGTTGTGGACCAATTAGAAGTGATTCCCCCTGAAATGATCGTTCACCGAATTACCGGTGATGGTCCAATAGATATCATGGTAGGTCCAATGTGGAGTGTTAATAAATGGGAAGTATTAAATGGCATCGATGCTGAATTAGCACGTAGAAATTCTTATCAAGGCTTGCGTTACAAGTCTAAGGTGAAGCAATGAAATTAGAACGTATACTCCCTTTTTCAAAAACACTTATTAAACAACATATAACACCAGAAAGTATTGTTGTGGACGCAACTTGCGGTAACGGCAATGACACTTTATTTTTAGCCGAACAAGTACCAGAAGGACATGTTTATGGTTTCGACATTCAAGATTTAGCTTTGGAAAATACACGTGATAAAGTTAAGGATTTCAATCATGTTTCTTTAATAAAAGATGGACATGAAAATATTGAACATCATATAAATGATGCACATAAAGGTCATATTGATGCAGCCATCTTTAACCTAGGTTATTTGCCTAAAGGTGATAAATCTATCGTGACAAAGCCTGACACGACAATCCAAGCTATTAATTCATTGCTATCATTAATGTCAATTGAAGGTATTATTGTACTTGTTATATATCATGGTCATAGCGAAGGACAAATTGAGAAGCATGCATTGCTTGATTACTTGAGTACTTTGGATCAAAAGCATGCGCAAGTTTTGCAATATCAATTTTTAAACCAACGTAATCATGCTCCATTCATTTGTGCCATAGAAAAAATTTCTTAAGCATTTGCTGCGCTATACTATTTATAATTTAGGATTGAGTAGTCAACATTTGAAAAATTAATACCAACAACAACAAAAAGAGGTTTTCAACTTAATGAAAACCTCTTTTTATGCTATTAAACTTACACAGCAATAATTGCGTTTAAACTATTTTGCATTGCTGTTGCTCTACTTGCAATGGCATCACTGATGAAATTCAACAACTCTACTTTCTCTTGTTGTAACTTTTCATTGAAATGAATAATAACTGTTCTTTCATCGTCAACAGGACGCTCTTTGTAAATCCATTCTAATTCAACTAAATTATTATACGTTCTCGTACGCTTATACGGTTTAACTTCAACAAATCTGTCCATTTCTTTAAGCGTCATAGAACCTTTTTGCCATAAAGTTAGTAAAATTAAAATTTCTTCTCTAGACATTTTGTATTCGCTTTCAATCTCGCTGAAAATTGAGTTAATGTCACCCAAAAGTGTTTCTAATTGCAAAATCCCAAATACAGTGTCGTTATTTACTTTTTTCATGCTAAACATCTCCCAATTAATAATCACATATTTAGCTACCATACAAGTATTAACAAACATCCCAACAATCCCAAAACTTGTATGTGCTAACTTATGCATAAAACTACAAGTGTAAATAAACTTGCTTTCTATTCAATTGTCAAAGTTGAATAAAATTAAATAAGTATAAAAACCAATAATCAATAGAGTTAATATTTAGAAATAAGATAATAGTACATAAAACAAATCACTCTATTACATATTAATTTTATAATTTATATACAAAGAAAATATATCAATATTACCATTAAATTGCAACAATTCTACATATATTTCTTCAAAAAAGATACGCATTGAATTTTTATTACATATAACTCTCATGAAAATTGATTAAACTAAATTAATTAGTTAGCCTTAAATTTAACAAATTAAATCAAACCGAATGAGGCTAAATTGGTTATTTTTCAAGATATGATTTGTATAAATCAAAACATTTCTTACAAATCAAATGTGTATAAAATGTGATATACATTCTCAACCTTAAAAAAGTAAAAAAAAAGATGAGCATCTACTGTCTCATCTTTTTAGAATATTAAATTTCTACAATTTCGTCATCTTCAACAATAAAGCCCATTGTATTGACGCTGTTATTTAAGAAAGTCAGAATATAACGCATTACTTCATCACGTTCTGGCTCATTGTGAACCTCGTGGTAAAAACCTTGCCAAGCTTTAAAATATAATTCAGGTGTTTGATATTTTTCTTTAAACTCATCAATTGCCCTAGTATCAACAATTAAATCCTTCGTTCCATACATTAATAGCGTTGGCATTGGTTGAATGTCATGAATATGAGCCATCGTATCTTTCATCGTCTCATTAATTGTATTATACCAATGATACGTTGCTTTTTTTAACATTAAACCATCGTTAACTGTTTCTTCAACAATTTCTAAATTACGTGTTAAATCTTTTGGTTCTACACCAACATTAAAACGTGTGTCTTTTGAAATTTTACCTATATTTGAAACAAGTTTATCTTTACGATTTTTTCCATTCTTTTGAAGTTCTAGCATAGGAGAAATTAACATCATCCCCTCGATTGGCAATTCTACTTTTTCAAGTAAATTTAATAAAATCAAACCGCCAAGTCCTACCCCTAATACATAAGTAGGAATTTTATATTCATTAGCTATCTTTAACCAATCTAGCAAACTTTCGTGATACGTTTGAAAGTTTTCAATTTGTCCTTTATTAGCTCTTGAAGTTTGACCTTGACCAGGCAAATCTCCCATAATCACATGATAGCCATTTCTTCTTAACATCGTAATAACATATGCATATCTTCCCGTATGTTCTAATATATTATGAGCAATAACAACGACGCCTTTCGCATCATTTTCAGCTTCCCACTTCCACATTATTATACTGCCCCTTTTTCATTAATCTTCAATAACATAATTATAGCAAATTCACTATGTAGATTTCTATTTATAGTATTATTGTTGTCCATATTATTATATATAAATGAAATCAACATCAATGATAGTGTAATTATACATAATTATTTTTGATTGTTTTTGATGAAAACGCTTTCTCGAATATTTTTTTCATGCTAAACTTATTGTAAACACAAGGGTTTGGAGGAGTAGCAATGGCACTATTAAAGAATTTTTTTATCGGATTATCTAATAATAGTTTTTTAAACAACGCAGCAAAAAAAGTGGGCCCACGTTTGGGCGCCAATAAAGTCGTTGCCGGAAATACAATTCCAGAGTTAATTAATACAATCGAATACTTAAATGACAAGAATATCGCTGTTACGGTAGACAATTTAGGGGAATTTGTCGGTACAGTTGAAGAAAGTAATCATGCTAAAGAACAAATTTTAACAATTATGGACGCGCTTCATCAACATGGCGTAAAGGCACATATGTCTGTTAAATTGAGTCAGTTAGGTGCAGAATTCGACTTAGAATTAGCTTACCAAAATTTAAGAGAAATTTTACTTAAAGCAAATACTTACAACAATATGCATATAAATATTGATACTGAAAAATATGCTAGCCTGCAACAAATTGTTCAAGTTTTAGATCGCTTAAAAGGCGAATTTAGAAATGTTGGTACTGTAATTCAAGCATATTTATACGATAGCCACAAATTAGTTGATAAATACCAAGATTTACGATTACGTTTGGTTAAAGGTGCATATAAAGAAAACGAATCAATTGCATTTCAATCTAAGGAAGACGTAGATGCAAATTACATCAAAATAATTGAACAACGTTTGTTAAACGCACGCAATTTCACTTCAATTGCAACACATGACCATCGCATCATTAATCATGTAAAACAATTTATGAAAGAAAATCACATTGAAAAAGATCGTATGGAATTCCAAATGCTCTATGGTTTTAGATCAGAGTTAGCAGAAGAAATCGCAAATGAAGGCTATAATTTCACTATTTATGTACCTTATGGCGATGATTGGTTTGCGTATTTTATGAGAAGATTAGCAGAACGCCCACAAAACCTATCTCTTGCTGTAAAAGAATTTGTGAAACCTGCTGGCTTAAAACGTGTTGGCATAATTGCAGCTTTAGGAGCTACAGTTATGTTAGGTTTAAGTACAATTAAAAAATTATGCCGTAAATAGAGCATGGCATAAACAATAATTTAGGAGTCTGGAACAATAATCAATGTTCTAGGCTCCTAAATGTTATATTGGCAGTTCTGAAACATTTATAAATCTTTGATTATGAACTCACAACAGCGCTCTATGCTTTTATAGATTTTAATAAATTAGCCATTTCAATTGCACTTACTGCTGCTTCGGCACCTTTATTACCAGCTTTCGTACCTGCTCTTTCCACAGCTTGTTCAATACTTTCAGTCGTTAAAATACCAAATATGACTGGTACATTAGTTTGATCATTTACTTTAGAAACACCTTTCGCGACTTCATTACAAACATAATCATAATGAGACGTAGCACCGCGAATTACGCATCCTAATGTAATTATTGCATCATAATTTCCTGATGAGGCTAATTTTTTAGCTACTAAAGGAATTTCAAACGCACCAGGAACAAATGCTACATCAATATTGTCTTCATTAACATCATGTCGAATCAAAGTATCTTTTGCACCTTCAAGTAATCTTCCAGTGATAAAATCATTAAATCGACTAACTACGATTGCAACTTTCAAATCTTTTCCAATTAATTTACCTTCAAAATTCATGTTAAAGTCCTCCTATATTAAATGACCCATTTTTATTTTTTTCGTTACCATATAATCATGATTATGTACCGTTTCTGGTACGATAACTTCAATTCTTTCTGCAATATCAATGCCATATTGTTTTAATCCCTCAAATTTACTTGGATTATTACTTAATAAATTGATATGTTCGATGTTAAAATATTTTAAAATCTGTGCAGCAATATGATAATCTCGTAAATCTTCATCAAAACCTAATGCTAAATTTGCAGTTACTGTATCATATCCTTGCTCAATTAATTCATATGCGCGTAATTTGTTTAACAATCCTATGCCACGACCTTCTTGAGGTAGATAAATAATCATGCCACCATGTTCATTGATATACTTCATAGACGATTCAAGTTGAGCACCACAATCACAACGTTGACTATGGAAAATATCGCCTGTAAGGCACGCAGAATGTAAGCGTACATTTTCATGTTGTCGAATTGCACCTTTTGTCAGTACAACTATCTCTTCATCTGTGTATGTCGCTTTAAAACCATACATATCAAATGTTCCGAAATCTGTAGGCATTTTCACTTTTGCCTTAAATTCAATTTCTGGTTCTAATTTTTTACGATATTCAATTAAATCATCAATCGTAATCATCTTTAATTGATGTTTTTCTTTAAAATTTTGTAAATCTTGTCCTTTCGCCATCGTGCCGTCATCATTCATAATCTCACAAATGACACCAGCGGGCTTGGCACCAGTAAGTTTAGCTAAATCAACAGCCGCTTCTGTGTGTCCATTTCTAGCTAATACGCCTTTATCTTGTGCTACTAATGGAAATAAATGACCAGGACGATTAAAATCTTTAGCTTCACTACTAGGATCAATGAGCTTTTTGGCAGTCAATGTACGTTCATAAGCACTAATTCCTGTTGTTGTATCTACATGATCAATACTCACTGTAAATTGCGTACCAAAGATGTCGGAGTTATCATCAACCATTTGTACCAAATCCAAACGTTGTGCAATATCTTTAGACACTGGTGCGCATATTAATCCCCTTGCTTCTTTCGCCATAAAATTAATGGTATTATCGTTCATCCATTCAGTAACCGCTACTAAATCACCTTCATTTTCACGATTCTCATCATCTACTACAATAATTGTTTCTCCATTTTTTAAAGCCATTAAAGCACTGTCAATATTATCGAATTGCATGCTACCCCTCCTAAAAACCAAATGCTCTTAATTTATCTACAGATAATTGGTCTTTATCTTTATTTAAAATATTTTCAACATATTTAAACAAAACGTCTGTTTCTAAATGTACTTTATCTCCTAATTTTTTGGATGATAAAATCGTTGAACGCCTCGTTTCTGGAATAAGATGAATGTCAAAACTGTTATCATGCTTATCAAATACCGTTAGACTTACACCATCCACAGTAATAGACCCTTGCTTAACTAACTGATTATTAATATGTTGGCTACATTGAATCGTAATAATTTTGGCATTGGCTGTTTCATTTATTTTTGAAACTGTTCCTAGTTCATCTACATGACCGAGGACAAAATGTCCACCAAACCTACCGTTACCACTCATGGCACGCTCTAAATTTACTTCTGATTGTCGCTTAACATCTGCTAAATAGGTTTTATTTTCAGTGCTTTTAATTACTTGAACAGTAAAAGATGTCTGATCAAAATCAATCACTGTTAAACATGCACCATTAACACTGATGGAATCACCAATATGCATATCTGCCGTAATCTTATGTGCTTCGATTTCAATCGTCCTGACTGATTGACGAATTTGAACACTTTTAACGACACCTATTTCTTCAACGATGCCAGTAAACATGCATCATCACTTCTTTCGTAAAGTTAATTTAACATTTTGATTTAATAACTCGGAATGAACAATTTCAAATTGGTTCGCATCTGGTATCTCAATCACATCATTTGTTTGATAAAATTGATAATTTCCAGATCCGCCAATTAATTTCGGGGCATAATAGAGAATAAATTCATCTATATAATTAGATTGGAGAAATTCTGAAGTAGTGGTTGGACCTGCCTCGACTAGCAAAGTTCCAACTCCTCTTTTATATAAATTGTGAAGAATTGTTGTTAAATCACAAGACTTCAAGTAAATAATTTCAATATGTGTTTGATTGCTTGTTAAATTTGGATTTTCAGTATATATCCAAATTGGTGTTGATTCATCTTGATAAATTTGCTGATTAAAATGAATATTCCCAGACTTAGACAATATTACTTTTATAGGGTTTTTTCCATCTTGAATACGTGTAGTATATTGTGGATCATCTAATTCAACTGTACGTCTTCCAGTTAACACTGCGTCGTGTCGATGTCTTAACTTATAGACATCTTGTTTAACCTCTTTGTTAGTAATCCATTGACTTTGTCCATTATCATTCGCTTGTTTACCATCTAAACTTGCAGATACTTTCACTGTAATTTGTGGCAGTTGCTTTGCTTTTGCTTTAAAAAAGTCTTGGTATAATTGTGATGCCCGTTCATCATCAACGCATTCAACCTCAATACCGTGAGCCCGTAACGTCTCATCACCATGTGTGTCTAACGAATTGTCTTTTGTTGCGTATACTACTTTTGCTATCTTACAATCAATAATTTTGTTAACACAGGGTGGTGTTGAACCAAAATGACTACATGGCTCTAACGTAATATAAATCGTCGCACCTTCAGCATTTTGTTGTGCCATATCAAGTGCTTGAACCTCCGCATGCTTGTCACCTTTTCTCAAGTGTGCACCAATACCAACAATCCTACCTTCATTAACTACAACAGCGCCAACGGGTGGATTAACACCTGTTTGACCTTGTACCATATTTGCAAGTTGAATCGCATAATCCATAAATTGACTCAAATGATCACCTCTATAAACAAAAATCCTCACATCATGAATTAAGATGCAAGGAGAAAAATTTATCGTTAAATAAGCCTATTTGTACACATTTTTACAAATACGCTACATTATCTTTGTCGATAATTAACATTCTTTCTCCCATCCAGACTTTAACTGTCGGCTCTAGAATCTCACTAGATCAGCCACTAATATGAAACATATTAGCAGGTCGCAGGCTTTATTTACTGCCGGTTGGGAATTTCACCCTGCCCCGAAAGAATTATATATGAAATTGTTATAGATTATTTGAGTACGTAGTATGTCAACTACATTTAAAATGATACTATATGTTTTCTGAAAAAACAATTAATGACGGTTTTAATTTAATATAATCTGAGTACTATAGGCATCTCATTGATATGATTCTTACTAACAGACATTAAAATCAAACCTTCAATTCGTCTCTATAGAGCGTTCTCTTTATTATCTTCTAGTTACAAATTATTGATTGTAACTGCGCTGTTGTTGCTCATTCGATTCTAAAGCATCATATAATTGAGATACTGTATGCGCAACTTGTTCTACTATCATTTTCACACCATTTCGTAGTTTATTAACACCGTTTGTCATTTGACCTATCGCAATCATATTTGTTAATGTTCCAAACCTTGGACTAATAACTTGATTGGTTTCCGGTATGATTTGTATGCCTCCCATTGGATGTGCTTGTACAATTTGTCTATTTTCAAGATTTTTAATTAATTGATCATCTTGATCCAATTCATTTAAATGACTTTTTGCACCTGTCGCGTTAATGACAACATTATACATGTCTACTGATTCTTGGTTTTTGTATGAAAAATAATACAACTTGCCATCATGTTTCACATCTTCTAAATCTTTTTTCAAAATTAAAGACTTATTTTCTATTAATTCAATAATTAGTTCAGCAGTTC
>NZ_JACYHC010000684.1:0-1989 GCF_017152085.1 Staphylococcus sp. EG-SA-2 | reverse complement strand
GTTGCAACTGCACCTCCAAAAAATGAACAAACACCAGAGCCGCCCCATGAGCCAATTGACCAATAACTTAAAGCGCGTTGTCTATCTTTCCCAATGTAATATGACTTAATAATAGACAAAGTTGCAGGCATAATACATGCTGCTGAAAGTCCTTGAATTAATCTTCCTATAATAAGTAATAAAGGAATATTTGAAATAATGATTAATAATGAACCCAATATATTTAAGATAATACCAATGTTCGTGAGTTTAATTCTGCCATATTTATCAGCAAGACCACCTGCTCCTACAACAAACATTCCTGAAAATAAAGCAGTTATACTAACGGCGATATTAACCGTTCCAATATCTGTATTGAAACTATCTTCAAGTATTGGTACAACATTAACCAATGATTGTGCAAATAGCCAAAACGTTATTACACTTAAAACAATTCCTATTAACAACTTATTATTGCCTTCAAATGCCTCTCTTGACGGCTTTTCCATCTCTATTTGCCTCCCTATACTTTTGAAAACAGACAAATTCCATAACAGAAATTTGTCTGTTCGATAGAATAATTGAATGGTTTTTGATTTTAATGTGTAAAACTTTAAATTTATTAGTAGTCCATCCATTTATTCTCAATGCTAGTTATCTTACCTTATGCTGCTTTTTGTTTCTTCTTATAGTAATAAACTGGTATACCAAGTGCTGTTATTAGAATTCCAATGATTGCTAATATAAATTGTGTAAACAGTGTATTAATCAATACAAATGATCCTGCCAAAATAGCAATTAAAGGTATGATCGGATATAACGGTACTTTATATGGACGCTCCATATTTGGTTCACGTTTTCTTAAAATTATTACAGCAACAAATGACATACAATAGAACAACCAAATAACAAAGATTAACATGTTTGTTATTGTATCAAATGCTCCCATTGACATCATGATGATAGCGATTATAAGTTGTATAATTGCGCCAAACCATGGTGCGCCAGATTTTGTTAATTTTGCGAATAAGTGGCTAAATGGCAATAATTTTCTTTCAGCCATTGCATATGGTACGCGCATACCAGTCATAGTATAGCCATTGATCGTACCATAAACAGAAATTAATATACCGATTGTAATAATTTTACCGCCATTTTCACCAAATAATATTTTTGATGTATCTGAAGCTGCATTTAAGTTACCAGCAAGTAGTTCTATTGGCAACGTTAATAAAAATGTAGCGTTAATTAATAAATACACAGCCATAATACAACCGATACCAACTGAAATCGCTAAAGGTAAATCGCGTTTAGGATTTTTAAGTTCCCCCGCAACATTTCCTACATGAATCCAACCATCATATGCAAACATAGTTGCTAATAAACCACTACCAATTGCTGTAAAGAAACCATTTCCTGAATTACCTGTAGTTGGAATTAATGAAAAAGCGATATCTCCAGATTGAAAAATACCAAAAATTACAATAACGATGATTGGAATCAGTTTAATTACTAAAGTAACTGATTGTAAAATTCCGCCTGCTTTTGAACCTAGGAAATTTATCAACACAATAGATAACGCAGATGCGATTGCTATTGGTATTAACGAACCTATAGATAAATGGAATAAATTAATTAGCTGTGTCGCAAATACGATAGACAATGCTGCTACGTTAGCTGGAAAATAAATAAATGATTGCGCCCAACCTGATAGGAAGCCCCAGAAATCACCGTATGTATATTCTATATACTTCGTTAAGCCACCTGTTTCAGGGATTGCAGCAGCAAGTTCTGCTGCTGTTAACCCCGCACAAATGGTAATGATGCCGCCTAGGAACCATACAAACAAGGCCATTCCTGCTGTTCCTGTTACTTCTGTTACGTTTGATATTTTAAAGAATACTCCTGAACCAATAACTGTCCCCATAACAATAGCAAACGCTGAGAAGAAACCTATATTTTTTTGTAATTCTTTACCATTTGACATAATTACACCTCATTTTTAAGATT
>NZ_JACYHC010000683.1:0-2000 GCF_017152085.1 Staphylococcus sp. EG-SA-2 | reverse complement strand
TGATCAAGCACCTTTAAATCCTGATACAACAAATGAAGAAGTAGCGGAAGCTATTGAACGTATTAATGCAGCTAAAGTTTCTGGTGTTAAAGCAATTGAAGCGACAACGACTGCACAAGATTTAGAACGCGTTAAAAACGAAGAAATATTCAAAATTGAGAATATTACGGATTCAACTCAAACTAAAATGGATGCTTATAAAGAAGTTAGACAAGCAGCTACAGCTAGAAAAGCGCAAAATGCTACAGTTTCAAATGCAACTGATGAAGAAGTAGCAGAGGCAAATGCAGCAGTAGATGCAGCTCAAACAGAAGGTTTACATGACATCCAAGTTGTTAAATCACAACAAGAAGTGGCTGATACTAAAGCAAAAGTATTAGATAAAATCAATGCAATTCAAACACAAGCAAAAGTTAAACCTGCAGCTGATACAGAAGTAGAAAACGCATATAATACACGTAAACAAGAAATCCAAAATAGCAATGCTTCAACTACAGAAGAAAAAGAAGCTGCATATACAGAATTAGATGCTAAAAAGCAAGAAGCAAGAACAAATCTTGATGCTGCAAATACAAACAGTGATGTAACAACAGCTAAAGACAATGGTATTGCTGCAATTAATCAAGTGCAAGCTGCCACAACTAAGAAATCGGATGCTAAAGCGGAAATCGCTCAAAAAGCAAGTGAACGTAAAACTGCAATTGAAGCAATGAATGATTCGACTACTGAAGAACAACAAGCTGCAAAAGATAAAGTTGATCAAGCAGTAGTTACTGCAAACGCTGATATAGATAATGCTACAGCAAATACAGATGTAGATAATGCAAAAACTACTAATGAAGCTACAATAGCTGCAATTACGCCAGATGCAAATGTTAAACCAGCAGCAAAACAAGCAATTGCAGATAAAGTACAAGCTCAAGAAACAGCAATTGATGCTAATAACGGTTCAACAACAGAAGAAAAAGAAGCTGCTAAACAACAAGTTCAAACTGAAAAAACGGCTGCTGATGCAGCAATAGATGCAGCTCATTCAAATGTGGAAGTTGAAGCGGCTAAAAATGCAGAAATTGCTAAAATTGAAGCGATTCAGCCAGCAACAACAACTAAAGATAATGCGAAACAAGCAATTGCTACGAAAGCGAATGAACGTAAAACAGCAATCGCTCAAACGCAAGATATTACTGCTGAAGAAATTGCAGCGGCTAATGCGGACGTAGATAATGCTGTGACACAAGCAAATAGCAACATTGAAGCTGCTAATAGTCAAAATGATGTAGACCAAGCGAAAACGACAGGTGAAACTAGTATTGATCAAGTAACACCAACAGTTAATAAAAAAGCAACTGCACGTAATGAAATCACAGCAATTTTAAATAACAAATTGCAAGAGATTCAAGCTACACCAGATGCAACAGATGAAGAAAAACAAGCAGCTGATGCAGAAGCAAATACTGAAAATGGTAAAGCAAATCAAGCCATTTCAGCAGCAACTACTAACGCACAAGTTGATGAAGCGAAAGCTAATGCAGAAGCAGCAATTAATGCGGTAACACCAAAAGTTGTTAAGAAACAAGCGGCTAAAGATGAGATTGATCAATTACAAGCAACGCAAACAAATGTTATCAATAATGATCAGAACGCTACAAATGAAGAAAAAGAAGCAGCTATTCAACAATTAGCAACAGCAGTTACAGACGCGAAAAATAATATTACAGCTGCAACTGATGATAATGGTGTAGATACAGCGAAAGACGCTGGAAAGAATTCAATTCAAAGCACACAACCAGCAACAGCAGTTAAATCGAATGCGAAAAATGAAGTTGATCAAGCTGTGACAACTCAAAATCAAGCAATTGATAATACAACTGGCGCTACAACTGAAGAGAAAAATGCAGCAAAAGATTTAGTTTTAAAAGCTAAAGAAAAAGCGTATCAAGATATCTTAAATGCACAAACAACTAATGATGTTACGCAAATTAAAGATCAAGCAGTTGCTG
>NZ_JACYHC010000682.1:0-2000 GCF_017152085.1 Staphylococcus sp. EG-SA-2 | reverse complement strand
TGATCAAGCACCTTTAAATCCTGATACAACAAATGAAGAAGTAGCGGAAGCTATTGAACGTATTAATGCAGCTAAAGTTTCTGGTGTTAAAGCAATTGAAGCGACAACGACTGCACAAGATTTAGAAAGAGTTAAAAACGAAGAAATCTCAAAAATTGAAAATATTACTGACTCTACGCAAACAAAAATGGATGCCTATAATGAAGTTAAACAAGCTGCAACAGCTAGAAAAGCTCAAAATGCTACAGTTTCAAATGCAACAAATGAAGAAGTAGCAGAAGCTGATGCAGCAGTAGAAGCAGCTCAAAAGCAAGGTTTACATGACATCCAAGTTGTTAAATCAAAACAGGAAGTTGCTGATACAAAATCAAAAGTATTAGATAAAATCAATGCAATTCAAACACAAGCAAAAGTTAAACCTGCAGCTGATACAGAAGTAGAAAACGCATATAATACACGTAAACAAGAAATTCAAAATAGCAATGCTTCAACTACAGAAGAAAAACAAGCTGCATATACAGAATTAGATACTAAAAAGCAAGAAGCAAGAACAAATCTTGATGCTGCAAATACAAACAGTGCTGTAACAACAGCTAAAGACAATGGTATTGCTGCAATTAATCAAGTTCAAGCTGCCACAACTAAGAAATCGGATGCTAAAGCAGAAATTGCTCAAAAAGCAAGTGAACGTAAAACAGCAATCGAAGCAATGAATGATTCGACTACTGAAGAACAACAAGCAGCGAAAGAAAAAGTTGATCAAGCTGTTCTGTCTGCAAACGCTGATATAGATAATGCTGCAGCAAATACAGATGTAGATAATGCAAAAACTACAAATGAAGCTACAATCGCAGCCATTACACCTGATGCAAATGTTAAACCTCAAGCGAAACAAGCAATTGCAGATAAAGTACAAGCTCAAGAAAAAGCAATTGATGCTAATAACGGTTCAACAACAGAAGAAAAAGCAGCTGCGAAACAACAAGTCCAAACTGAAAAAACGACTGCTGATGCAGCAATAGATGCAGCACATACAAATGCGGAAGTTGAAGCGGCTAAAAATGCAGAAATTGCTAAAATTGAAGCGATTCAGCCAGCAACAACAACTAAAGATAATGCGAAAGAAGCAATTGCTACGAAAGCGAATGAACGTAAAACAGCAAT
This sequence comes from Staphylococcus sp. EG-SA-2, assembly GCF_017152085.1. Lineage (NCBI taxonomy): Bacteria > Bacillati > Bacillota > Bacilli > Caryophanales > Staphylococcaceae > Staphylococcus > Staphylococcus sp. EG-SA-2. The sequence goes on along the minus strand of NZ_JACYHC010000682.1, from coordinate 836 downwards.
CGCTCAAACGCAAGACATTACTGCTGAAGAAATTGCAGCGGCTAATGCGGACGTAGATAATGCTGTGACACAAGCAAATAGCAACATTGAAGCTGCTAATAGTCAAAATGATGTAGACCAAGCGAAAACGACAGGTGAAACTAGTATTGATCAAGTAACACCAACAGTTAATAAAAAAGCAACTGCACGTAATGAAATCACAGCAATTTTAAATAACAAATTGCAAGAGATTCAAGCTACGCCAGATGCAACAGATGAAGAAAAACAAGCAGCTGATGCAGAAGCAAATACTGAAAATGGTAAAGCAATTCAAGCCATTGCAGCAGCAACTACTAACGCACAAGTTGATGAAGCTAAAACAAATGCAGAAGCAGCGATTAATGCGGTAACACCAAAAGTTGTGAAGAAACAAACGGCTAAAGATGAAATTGATCAATTACAAGCAACGCAAACAAATGTTATCAATAATGATCAGAACGCTACAACTGAAGAAAAAGAAGCAGCTATTCAACAATTAGCAACAGCAGTTACAGACGCGAAAAATAATATTACAGCTGCAACTGATGATAATGGTGTAGATCAGGCGAAAGACGCTGGAAAGAATTCAATTCAAAGCACGCAACCAGCAACATCGGTTAAATCAAATGCTAAAAATGATGTTGATCAAGCTGTGACAACTCAAAATCAAGCAATTGATAATACAACTGGTGCTACAACTGAAGAGAAAAATGCAGCAAAAGATTTAGTTTTAAAAGCTAAAGAAAAAGCGTATCAAGATATCTTAAATGCACAAACAACTAATGATGTTACGCAAATTAAAGATCAAGCAGTTGCTG
>NZ_JACYHC010000681.1:0-2006 GCF_017152085.1 Staphylococcus sp. EG-SA-2 | reverse complement strand
TTGTTATCTAAAATGACGATTTGTTGAATCATAACGATTAATACTAATATTGCAACGGTTAATTTTTTATAACGCCATAAACTAAATTTTAAAATAACGGCAAGCACCATTAGCAGGATAATACCTACTATAAGTGCAAGTGGGTGTGTCGGTGATAGTAATACATAAAGTAATGCGATGATACTTACTGGTATTGTTCTGATTAAATAATATTTCATATTTAATGTTGATAAATGTTGAATAAACAATCCGCAAAGAGCGCTTGATGATAGTGCTAAGATATACACCCAACGCCTTTCTGGAAATGAAAAACCATTAAAAGCACTGTCGAAATACTGTGATAATGAACCAATAAATAATATCCATGTTACTATTGCGAAAAGTCTATAAAAGTAAAAACGATACAGTTTGAATGACAATAATGCAACGATAGTAAGAATTGAAATCGTAATATAAAATCCATCGCTAAAGAAAAAATAATGATAATCAAGTGGTGTCAAAAACGGTATATCAACATTGGGATTTTGCTTTCTGTCATTTTCCAAAAACGCAGAAATGCCAGTGAATAAACCAAATACACTTGATAACACACTCAAAACTGTAGCAGATATGACGCAAATAAATTTTTGTGTTCTAGAGACAATGTCATATTTGTAAGTGAAAATGAGTCGATATAAATAGTAGCAACCTATAATAATAGCTTGATAATAACTGAAATAAAAATTGCTAAATAGTGTTAAGGCTATCGCAACAATGAAAATACCGATTTTGCGTTGTTGAAAATATCTTTCCAAACCAAGAATCGATAATGGCAATAAATATAATAAATTTCCATAAAATGACCAAGTAAAATTAAAGTATATAACGACAGTTGACATGCCGTATAAAATCGTAGCGATCATATTTGTTGAGCGTTTAAAGTGTAATATTTTAAATAAGTAGAAGGTCACGACAAATGTTATGATAGCTCGTATCATAGCCATAATAAGTTGGTTTGTCGGCCAAAAATGTATTGTTGTCGGATTAAATATACCAACCGTTTCTCCTATTTTAATGAATAGAAAATTTAGCCACATTAAAGGTGACAGCGAATAATAATATGATAGTCCTTTCATATAATCGCCACCTAATCCAAACGATGCATCATATAAACTAGAAAAACTACTTAGATGTTCATACAAATACATTTGAAATGGCATCATTTGACGGAATCCATCTCCAGCCCCACTAAAAACAGTACCATTCACAATATAATCATAGATATGAGTAGAAAATAAAATAAGCGTTAATATTACACTAATGAAAGTTATAACAAAGAATTGTTTGACGTTTGAATTTAGCCACTTTTTTAACACAACATTATCCTCAACTTTCAAATTTAAAATTAAGTTTAACTGAAACTAAAGTTAATGAGGTTCTTGATAGGTAAAGACGAAGATGACTGTGGAACAGATACCTTATCATAGTTACTTAAACTTTGGATCATTTTCAGTTTATCATTAAACAAATATATTGAATAATAAAAATGTCATACTGATAAAGATGAATGTCACTTAATAAGTAACTTAGATTTAACAAATGATGATTTTTAATTGTAGAAAACTTGAAATAATCACTTTTACCTAAATCTAAAGCATTGTTAAGAAGTGTGACAATGTTAAAATAAATATAGTTGAATTAATGAATTTGTTCTATAATTAACAGGTTATAGATTTTAATAATGAGAAAAGAATTGACGAAAGTAAGGTGAATTGAATGGTTATTCAATGGTATCCAGGACATATGGCGAAAGCCAAAAGAGAAGTAAGTGAACAATTAAAAAAAGTAGATGTAGTGTTTGAACTAGTAGATGCAAGAATTCCATATAGTTCAAGAAACCCTATGATAGATGAAGTTATTAACCAAAAACCACGTGTTGTTATATTAAATAAAAAAGATATGTCTAATTTAAATGAGATGTCAAAATGGGAACAATTTTTTATTGATAAAGGATACTATCCTGTATC
>NZ_JACYHC010000680.1:0-2007 GCF_017152085.1 Staphylococcus sp. EG-SA-2 | reverse complement strand
ATGCGTTACGTCTGTGCGACCTCGGTCAATGTTGTGACTATCCAATACATCTAGCAGTGTCAGATAACAATTCAAATCAAAATGTTCTTTAAATTTATTACCTTGATGTTGTTGGTATGCGACTACTTCATCCGGCGTGAAACGTTCATCATAACTTTTTGATGATCGATATGTCAAAAAACCTAATTGGCGTGCAATACTTAGACCTTCCTTACCACCAAGATGAATGGCTTGCCTTGCAATTTCATTGAAAGCTCTACTATAAGATGATGTTCGACTTGTTGCAGCAAGGATAATGGCTTTATCTACTTCAAACTGTTGATTGTAAAGTAGTTCCATTGCTTGCATACCTCCAAGACTTCCCCCTATTAAAATATTAATCTTATCATAACCAAGGGCTTGTATACCTCGTTCATTCGCTCTGACTATATCTCTTAATGTTAATTTTTTAGGAAAATGAGGGTCGTTTAAAGGTGAACTTGAACCGAAAGGACTACCAATAACATCAAATGTTAAAAATTGATAATCGTGAATGGGTATATATCCCCCATCAATAATTTCTCGCCACCAACCCGGATAATCATCTGTTCCATATGTTAAATGATTGCCAGTTAATGCATGACAAACTACAACTAATGGTTGTCCATGATAACCAACATGCTCATATCTCAAACGCAAGTTATCTATGACTTCCCCAGATTCTGTAATAAATTTCCCTAGATTTAAAGTATCTACTGTGTAATTTGTCATTGTTCTTTCCTCCTTAAACAAAAAAACTTCTCACCCTATTGAAAAGTAAGAAGTCTTTATACTTATCATTCGAGTAACTCGTTGGTTTTAGCACCGTGCTATAAAGTCGGTTGCTGAAGTATCACAGGGCCAAGTCCCTCAACTTCTCACAATAAGAAATATGAAATTGTTATGTGTTAGTTGAGATTCAGTGATGAATTACTTTTATCATTTAAAATATTGTTATCATTGTCATACGTTAGCCAAATCGCTTTCGTGTATACGATTCCCAGTCATACCATAGACGATTTGTATATCAGAATTTTCTGATTACTAACAGTTTACCTAAGTTTAAATATCTGTTCAATGATTTTCAGTTATTTTTAAAAGAAAAATCGTAATGTTGCCATGATAACAATCCCACTAATAATTGTAATAGTTAAACTACGCGTGATTATAGATAAAATAACCGTCGGAATGAGCGCGATAATGTAAGGGATGTTTAATGTATACCCCTCACCATGAGGCGTCTGTTGAATAATGCTGTCTATGACAAGTGCCGTAAATAGTGTGATTGGGATAAATGATAGCCATCGAACCACGACATCAGGCAATTGCACTTTTGAAATCATGATAAAAGGTATAATTCGAATTAATAGCGTTACGATACCACACAATAAAATAAGTATTAACATGTTCATATGAGTTATCATCGTTCCATCATCACTCCTAACGCTGCTGAAATTGTGGCTGCAATTAATATTGCTAGATATGAAGGCATAAACATACTTAGCGATAACATCATTACTATGACGGCAATAATGAGTACTATGTAAATTCTTAATCGCGATTTAGTAATTGATTCAAATTGCGCAATGGCCAAAAAGATAAACATAGCCGTGATAGCAAAATCTAACCCTAGCGTTTGCGGATTTGAGATATATTCGCCAAATAAAGCCCCAGCTACACATGAAATTGCCCAAAATAAATATGCTGTGATATTAAGACCATGCATCCAACGATCATTGATAGCTTCTCCTTTTAAATAAGGTGTAATGGCGACGCCAAACGTTTCGTCAGTTACTAATGAACCTAATCCAACACGGTTCCAAAACCCATATGTCTTGAAGTTTGGTGCAAGCGACATACTTAAAAGGAACATTCTTGAATTTACGATAAATACAGTTAGTACAATCGCTGATATCGGTGTACCTGCTATAAACAACGCGCACATAATAAATTGCGCAGCACCGGCATATATAACAAGACATAACAAGA
>NZ_JACYHC010000679.1:0-2013 GCF_017152085.1 Staphylococcus sp. EG-SA-2 | reverse complement strand
CTGAAGTGTTGTTTAAGTACGCAAAAACAAAAATGCTTGTCACTAAAATCTATATGTTTTAATGACAAGCTTATTTTCATTCAGTTAACGACTGCTAATATGACATTGTAGAGTATAGGACGTTGATTTATGTCCTAGACACGGCTAATCAATCGTAATACGTTAAATTTTATTGTGTGTACAAGTATGAACCTAAGTCACATAGTGATTTCAAGATGCATGACTAAATACCAAGTTTTATTAAAAATGTGCTATATGATGAATTAAAAATGGAAGGTTGCGATCGATAAACACATCGGCTGTCTCTTGACTCGTGTTAAACCAATGTAATGCTAAGCCTGAGATACCAGCTGCTAAAAAACTCGCACTATTTACAATGATATCTCGTTGATGCTCCGGATAGCTGTTTTCTAACATAATCGCAAAAATATCTTCTAATTCATTATTAATACGTTGATGTGCTTTGTTGCAAAATGCTTCACTATTTAATTCGCAAGACTTTGCAGCATCTTTGATATAACTCGCAATTGAAATGAAAATATTACGCAGCACCTTTTCATTAATGACATTAGAAATGCTCAAGTTATCATTCAAGTCTTTTAAAATGGTTACAGATAATGTGTAGTCTAGGAGGTCTTCTTTATCAGTGAAATGAGCGTAAAATGTTGCACGATTTAGCGTAGCAATATCAGTGATATCTTTAACTGTAATTTGAGATAATTTCTTTTCTCTAGAAATTTTAAGAAAAGCATCGACAAGCAATTGTTTGGTTCTAACGATTCTTGGATCTATGGATTTACTTTCCATCATTTGTTCACTACCTAACATCTGTTGTTTTAACACTTATTATCAGTATCTTCTATTATATTGTCAATTGTGTTGATGATATGTAAGTGTTGATACGCTCCTAACAAATAATGTACCTTTTTGGTAAGCATTTGAATGTCTTTCTTCTATTGTATTAATGGATTTTAAAAATGAAGATAAAATAAAAGTGTATTGTAACAATATGTTTGAAAAATTGCCAATTTCTTTATCTAAAAATTCAGAATTTTGCGATATACTATTTTTCATAGTCTTGAGTTATAGATGTTACTGCTAGCCTAAATATAACAACATCGGCATGCACATCTTAGAATTTAAGCTAGTGGCAGCTTATAACTTAAGGCTCTTTATTATTTGCATAAAGATGTATATACATAAATGGAAGGATGATATTATGACATCAATTAAAACAATTACACCCAAAGATTTTATATTTAGAGTTTTATCAGGTGTCGCCATAGGTATTGTTGCGGGTTTAGTTCCTAATGCGATACTTGGAGAAATTTTTAAATACTTTATGGATTATCATCCGATTTTTAAAACGTTATTAGGCGTTGTCGTTGCAATTCAATTTACAGTACCTGCTTTGATTGGTGCATTGGTTGCCATGAAATTTGACCTATCGCCATTAGCAATTGCTGTTGTGGCAAGTGCAGCATATGTAGGAAGCGGTGCAGCGCAGTTTAAAAATGGTGCTTGGATGATTACGGGTATTGGTGATTTAATTAATACAATGATTACAGCAGCGATTGCAGTGTTGTTCATTTTACTTATTCAACATCGTGTAGGTAGTATGGCATTGATTGTATTCCCAACAGTTGTTGGCGGTATTTCAGGTGCAATTGGTGTTTTAATATTGCCGTATACGAAAATGATTACAACAGCCATCGGTAATATGGTTAATGGTTTTACAGAATTACAACCGATTGTCATGAGTATTTTGATTTCAATGGTATTTAGTCTTATTATTATTTCGCCACTATCAACTGTGGCCATTGCCTTTGCGATAGGTATTACAGGTTTAGCAGCTGGATCAGCGTCAATTGGTATCTCCGCGACTGAAGCAGTATTGATAATTGGTACAAGTAAAGTGAATCGTTTAGGGGTGCCGTTATCCGTCTTCTTTGGAGGCGTTAAAATGATGATACCTAATATGGTGAAATATCCAATTCTTATGTTACCAATATT
>NZ_JACYHC010000678.1:0-2013 GCF_017152085.1 Staphylococcus sp. EG-SA-2 | reverse complement strand
AAAATGATAAAGCGGTAGGGAACGTAGTGTGTTCCACTGCTGATTTCTTTTTGAGCATTATAGACGGTATGTTGGAAGAAAAGAACAAAAGCTTGTGTACGATAGCATATAGGTATTAAGAATACGATGAACTCGTTGGCAATATTGACGTACTCAAGTGCGTACGCTATAATTAGCGTAACAGAAAACAAAGGAGGGTTTATATGATTATCACTAGCCCTACAGAAGCGAGAAAAGATTTTTATCAATTACTAAAAAATGTTAATAATAATCACGAACCAATTTATATTAGTGGCAATAATGCCGAAAATAATGCTGTGATTATAGGTTTAGAAGATTGGAAAAGTATACAAGAGACAATATATCTTGAATCTACTGGTACAATGGACAAAGTAAGAGAAAGAGAAAAAGATAATAGTGGTACAACAAATATAGATGATATTGATTGGGATAATCTTTAATGAGCAATTACACGGTTAAGATTAAAAATTCAGCGAAATCAGATTTAAGGAAAATAAAACATTCTTATTTAAAGAAGTCATTTTTAGAAATTGTTGAGACTTTAAAAAATGATCCGTATAAAATAACACAATCTTTTGAAAAATTAGAGCCTAAATATTTAGAGCGATATTCAAGAAGAATTAACCATCAGCACAGGGTCGTCTATACCGTAGATGATCGAAATAAAGAAGTATTAATACTATCGGCATGGTCACATTATGATTAATGAATATTCAATATCTGAATAACTTTAATGGTAAGTTAATTAAAGAAACTAGTATTTAAGTGTAGGGAAAATAGCGACGTTAATGCGTTGTTATCTCTACACTTTTTAATTTTATAATAGCGCAAGACTAAACAAATTGAAATTAGTAACAATAAAAGAATAACATATTATAATAAGGAATTTTAAATTGTGACTTTTTCGGAATATTAAATTTTAAAAATATGAGGTTTTTGAAGCGGATTTCTCACAAAATTTTAAAAAATTTAAGCCTGAAAATGATAAAGCGGTAGGGAACGTTTTTCTGAAAGTTAGTGATACAATAGTTTTAAGTTGAAATACAGGAGGATGAATAACATGAATCAGTCAGTCAAATTACTTAAACATTTAACAGATGTAAACGGCATTGCTGGTTATGAAATGCAAGTTAAAGAAGCAATGCGTAACTATATAGAGCCTGTCAGTGATCAAATTATTGAAGATAACTTGGGTGGCATTTTTGGAAAGAAAAATGCTGAGAATGGTCAATACTCAATTATGATTTCTGGTCATATGGATGAAGTTGGTTTTATGGTAACAAAGATTGATAAACATGGTTTTATTTCATTTACGCCAGTTGGTGGATGGTGGAATCAAGTCATGCTATCTCAAAAAGTAACGATTACAACAGATTCGGGCAAAGAAATTAGAGGTATCATCGGTTCTAAACCGCCACATGTCTTAACGCCTGAAGAACGTAAAAAGCCAATGGAAATCAAAAATATGTTTATAGATATTGGTGTTAGTAGCAAGGAAGAAGCTGAAGAAGCTGGCGTTGAAGTAGGCAATATGGTAACGCCATATAGTGAATTTGAAGTGCTTGCAAATGATAAATATTTAACTGCGAAAGCATTTGATAATCGCTATGGCTGTGCATTAGCTGTTGAGGTATTAAAACGTTTAAAAGATGAAAATATTGGAATTAACTTATACAGTGGTGCCACAGTGCAAGAAGAAGTTGGTTTGCGTGGTGCGAAAGTGGCAGCGAATACAATTAAACCAGATTTGGCGATAGCTGTCGATGTAGGTATTGCTTATGATACCCCAGGTATGTCAGGTCAAACGAGCGATAGTAAACTAGGCGGTGGTCCAGTTGTCATTATGATGGATGCTACAAGTATTGCTCACCAAGGTTTGCGTAAGCATATTAAAGATGTAGCTAAGGAACATAACATCGAAGTACAATGGGATACGACACCAGGTGGAGGTACAGATGCGGGAAGTATTCATGTCGCAAATGAAGGTATTCC
>NZ_JACYHC010000677.1:0-2017 GCF_017152085.1 Staphylococcus sp. EG-SA-2 | reverse complement strand
CAACATTAGATAATGCAATGAAATATGGATAATAGTAAAATATGGATAGTATAGAGGAGTTAGGCAACATAAGTTGCTTAGCTTCTTTTTTGTGTTGGAGAGATGAAAAAGAAGCGTATCGATGAATAATAAAAACACCAATAAAACTTGTGGGAATAGTTGATACCTATAGTCGCGCGTTGTCCTTTTCGTGACATGAAACAATGTGGAAAACATAATTAAATTGAGGGAAAGTGTGAATAGTTAAAAAAGCTGCGTTAAGTTTAAAAAATAGATTAACGCTGTTAGGATTCTATTAATTAGCTTAACATTGGTTCAAAAATAGTTAAAAAGAGGTTAATTCATAGCTTAGTATTCCGCTTATATAATGATAGTAGATTGTTCGTATTACGTAATTGAATTAATCATATAAAAATATATTAAGACAAAATTTATAAATAGATTGGGAGAATAGTACTATGAAATTAAAAGCGTTAGCTAAAGCAACATTAGTATTGGGATTGTTAGCTACTGGTGTAATAACAACAGAAAGTCAAACAGTAAAAGCGGCAGAATCAACTCAAGGTCAACACAATTATAAATCATTAAAATACTACTATAGCAAGCCAAGTATAGAGTTAATAAATGTAGATGGTCTGTATAGACAACATTTAACTGATAAAGGTGCATATGTATGGAAAAACCTTAAAGATTATTATATTGGGCTACTAGGTGAAGATAGTAAGAAATTCAAATCAGATGTATACGGGGACCTAGATGCATTTTTAGTCATAGAAGAAGAACCTGTTAAAGGAAGACAATATTCAATTGGCGGTATAAGTAAGACAAATAGTAAAGAATTTAAAGAAAGAGAAGTCGATGTTAAAGTAACAAGAAAAGCAGACAGAGATACTACATCAACTAAAGATAGTAAATTTAAAATTACAAAAGAAGAAATCTCGTTAAAAGAGTTAGATTTTAAATTAAGACAAAAATTGATGAAAGAAGAGAATTTATACGATGCAATTAACCATAGAAAAGGTAAAATTGTAGTTAAAATGGAAGATGATAAGTTTTATACTTTCGAACTTACAAAAAAATTACAACCGCATCGCATGGGTGACACGATAGATGGTACCAAAATCAAAGAAATTAATGTTGAGCTAGAATATAAATAATCTTTGGACAAGCAGACTAGTAATTGTAGGGAAGTTAAGCGATAACATATTGCTTAGCTTCTTTTTTGTTTTGTTATGATGAAAAAAGGAGCGGGTTTATGATCAAGTTTTTGGAAAAACGGTTGATACTTATAGTCGCGCGTTGTCCTTTTCGTGACATGAAACAATGTGGAAAACATAATTAAATTGAGGGAAAGTGTGAATAGTTAAAAAATTAGTATTGTGTTATAAAAAATAATTAATACTGTTAGGATTTCATTAACTAACTTAACGTTGGTTCAAAAATAGTTAAAAAGAGGTTAATTCATAGCGCAGTATCTCACTTATATAATGATAGTAGATTGTTCGTATTACGTAATTGAATTAATCATATAAAAATATATTAAGACAAAATTTATAAATAGATTGGGAGAATAGTACTGTGAAATTAAAAACGTTAGCTAAAGCAACATTGGCATTAGGCTTATTAACTACTGGTGTGATTACATCAGAAGGCCAAGCAGTGCAAGCAAAAGAAAAGCAAGAGAGAGTACAACATTTATATGATATTAAAGACTTACATCGATACTACTCATCAGAAAGTTTTGAATTCAGTAATATTAGTGGTAAGGTTGAAAATTATAACGGTTCTAACGTTGTACGCTTTAACCAAGAAAATCAAAATCACCAATTATTCTTATCAGGAAAAGATAAAGATAAATATAAAGAAGGCCTTGAAGGCCAGAATGTCTTTGTGGTAAAAGAATTAATTGATCCAAACGGTAGACTATCTACTGTTGGTGGTGTAACGAAGAAAAATAACCAATCGTCTGCAACTAATACACCTTTATTTATAAAAAAAGTGTATGGCGGAAATTTAA
>NZ_JACYHC010000676.1:0-2020 GCF_017152085.1 Staphylococcus sp. EG-SA-2 | reverse complement strand
CGAAGCAAGCTTGCGATAATTTTGTGTCACGTTATACGAGTGAGGTTGATAGCATATCTTTAAAAGAATCAGAGCTTGAAGAAGATATCAGATCATTAAGTCAACAAATTACGCGATATGAAAATTTAACTAACAATTTGAAAAAGCATGCTTCCGATAATCAGCAAGCCATTTCATCGAACCAACAAATAATACAAACATTAGGTCAACAAAAACATGAATTAGAAGAGAAACTACGTAAATTACGTGAGTTTAATCAAAAATCACCAGAAATATTTAAAGAAGTTGAAGAATTTCAAAAAATTGTCCAACAAGGACTTACCCAAGCGCAGAATTTTTGGAACTTTTCAACAAATCAATTTAATATACCTTCAGGTAAAGAACTTGATTGGGCTAAAGCAAGTCATGAAAAATATTTGAAAGTTGCTATGGGGAAAATTGAACATAAAGCAGAGAAAGAAACTTTAAATAAAGCAGACTTTGCTGTTATAAAGGCATATGCCAAAGAACATCCAGAAGACGATATCCCGAAAAGTATAATGAAATATATAAATGACAATAAAGATAGTATTAAACGAGATATAGGATTAGATATTACGTCAACACTTTTAGAGCAAGGCGGTATAAATGCAAGTAAATTCGGTGTATTTATCAATACAGCAGGTGGAGTGAAAGGCCCAGCCGGTCCAAATTCATTTGTGGAAGTCAAACGTACATCAGGTAATGTGTTTATAGAAAATGGTAGTAAATTTGCAAAAGGCGGAAAATATCTAGGGAAAGGTGTTGCAGGTGTAGGATTTGGTATAGGTATGTATGATGATCTTGCAAATGATAATAAAACATTTGGAGAGGCATTGTCGCATAATGGTATGACGCTTGCAGCTGGATCTGTTGCAGCATTTGGTGTAGCGGCTTTAGTAAGTAATCCAGTCGGTTGGGCTGTGGTAGGTATTTTAACAGCAGGTATTATTGGATCTACTGTTTCTGATTATCTTTATCAAAATAATTATTTTGGCATAAAAGATAAAGTGGACTGGGCAGGACATAAAATAGACGAGGGTATTGATGCTGTAAACAAAACTGCAGAAAAAGCTGTAGATAGTGTTGGTAATGCCATTGGTGATGCCACAAAAAGTATTAGTAATCATATTAATCCTATGAAATGGAGTTGGTAAATATTGCTTTGCGAATCTAAAGTTATTAATAAAAATCCTAAATATCGAATAATCAAATACGAAAGTGAATACTTAATGATTGATTTAGCAAGTAATTGGATTGTTTTCTTCTTTCCATTTATTAACTGGCTCATACCGAAAACATATGTCAAAATCACTAAGAATGATTATGAAAAATTAAATATTGTCAAACCAGTTAAAAATAAATCGATAGGATGGACTATATTCGCGGGTATTGTGTTACTTGGTGGTACTGTAAGAAGAAATACTTATTTATTTGATTTTCAATTAGAAAAACTAATTGTTTGGAGCAGCTGTTTTATTGGTTTTTTAGGGGTTATATTTTTTTATTGTTATCTAAATAAGAAATTAACATTAAATGTTTATAAGGAAAATAAAAATAATGAACTTAAATTAAGATTATTACCCTCCTTTAAAAATATGTGTTTCACAATTTTTTATTACCTCTTTACTGGTTTCATGTCTTATGGGGCATTTTACTTGTTGGTGTTTGAAAATGTACAAAATTTAATCTTATATATTTCTTGGCTTTTCATGACTATGCTATTTATGTTAATGAATATGCACTCAATTATAGATAAAAAAGTACATATATTTTTAAAGTCTAATAAATAGTTACAAATTTAGTTGGTTTTCAATTGCTAATTAGGGGGTGTAAACATTGCTGTGCGAATCTAAAATCATCAATAAAAACCCAAAATATAGAATTATTAAATATAATGATGAGTACTTAATGATCGATATAATAAGCACTTGGATTAGTTTATTTTTTCCTTTTATTAATTGGTTCATCCCCAAAAGATACGTCAAAATTAGTAGAGAAG
>NZ_JACYHC010000675.1:0-2031 GCF_017152085.1 Staphylococcus sp. EG-SA-2 | reverse complement strand
TTTTTTCATTATTAACTGCGGCACTAATCTCAATTCGGTTTAAGTCAAGCTCTTCGAAACAATACTTTATCAATGCCTCAACTGCTTGTGTCATAATCCCATGACCCTCAAATTGTTTATCTAAATAGTACCCTAATGAAGTTTTTCTGTGCATGTGATTAATTTCATGTAAACCGATGACACCAACTAGCGTTCCTTCATACCAAATGCCACACTGAAATCCATTACCATCAGCAAATTGCAAAAGTCCTCTTTTAATAAATGCACGCGTATCTGATGGTTGCTCAGTTGCATCTACCCAAGGTAACCATTCCCTAAGTGAATTTCTTGAACGATTGACTAAATTGAAAAGCGCTTCTGTGTCATGAGCTTCTAAAATTTTTAATGTTATTTGTTCATTCACTTTCATTCCAAACATACCATCACATCCTCATTCATTTTTCATATAATTCTGTAAATTATCATAATAATAACATATTAATATTACGCATTGTATCTTAAATTTGTTGGGGCCCCGCCAACTTGCATTGTCTGTAGAAATTACGGACCCAATTTCTCTATGTTGGGGCCCATCCCCAACTTGCACATTATTGTAAGCTGACTTTTCGTCAGCTTCTTTGTTGGGGCCCCGCCAATAAGCGTTGTAGTGCCTATTACTTTGGTTGATGTCCTTGATACCTATCACACAACTTAATTTAATCACTACTTTATTAACCATTCCAAATTTATATTTAAAAATACGACAAAACAGTGCTAAAATGCTATTAAAGGAGGCACTGCTCATGGCATCATTGAAAAATAAGCATTTTATGATTGGACTATCATTAACATTTATAGTCGCATTATTTAGCTTTTTAGCAGCTAAATTGCCAATCTTAGATAAGGTTGGCGCATTAACTATCGCGATATTAATCGCTATTCTATATCGTCACTTTAGAGGATATCCTGAACAATATAGCTCAGGTATTACGTTTTCATCTAAATATTTATTAAGATTTGCAATCATCCTATATGGACTTAAACTCAATATATTCGATATTATCGGTCAAGGTAGTAAACTATTAGCCATCGATGTAGGTGTCGTTATTTTCAGTATTGTAATGATGCTCTTTGTCAACAAACTGTTGCATGGTGACAAAAACATCGCATTATTACTAGGTGTCGGCACAGGCGTTTGTGGTGCTGCCGCTATTGCCGCAGTCGCTCCAATATTCAAATCACGTGAAAAGGATACAGCTATTAGTATCGGTATCATCGCATTGATTGGTACGATATTCTCACTTATATATACAGCTATCTACGCTATCTTTTCAATGACGACAAATGTTTATGGCGCTTGGTCTGGTGTTAGTCTTCATGAAATTGCGCACGTTGTCTTAGCTGGTGGCTTTGGTGGTAGTGATGCACTTAAAATTGCACTTCTTGGTAAACTTGGTAGAGTATTCTTACTGATTCCATTAACCATCGTACTTATTTTAATTATGCGTTTCCGTTCATCAGAATCATCTAGCAAGGGTCGAATAAGCATTCCATACTTTTTAATTGGATTTGTCATTATGGCCTTAGTGAATACATATGTAACTATTCCATCAGTATTGTTAAATATTTTAAATACTATATCAACAATTTGCTTATTAATGGCCATGGTTGCTTTAGGGTTAAATGTTGCATTTAAAGATCTTAAAAATCGTGCACTTAAACCGCTTATGACAATCATTATTACCTCAATATGCTTGTCATCACTTGCCTTTATCGTCGTTCACTGGCTATATAGTTAATATAAAAGACGCTCAAACACATACAAATTTAGTGTGCCGAGCGTCTTATTTTTATACTTTAAAAGTCGTATTGGTTGTTTTCTTCTTCAAACACTTGTTGTTGTACTTTGGCAGTTCGCATTGTGAATTGTGCCAACGCTTTTAACCGAAATACAACATCATCATTGACAATTTGTTGATTTGAAAAATCTTTCTCTTCAATAAATACATACGTTTGCATCGTATGTGCTTTCATGTAACTCAATATTGGTTT
>NZ_JACYHC010000674.1:0-13946 GCF_017152085.1 Staphylococcus sp. EG-SA-2 | reverse complement strand
TGTTGGGGCCCCACTAGAATTGAAAAAAGCTTGTTACAAGCGTATTTTCTTTCAGTCAACTACTGCCAATATAACATTGTAGTGCCTAGGACATTGAATTTATGACCCAGGCTCAGTCTTATTTCATCATTCTTAATATCGTTAAAGACCAACTTGTATCTTAAACAAATACTATCTCAATATGTACAAAGCTTGTTATTTATTCAGCATTTTTTGCCGTTCTTCATTATATAGACTTCGTCAGTTATGCTATTTTACCTTTAAAATGATGTTGTAAATATAATGTTGTCTTTATACAAAAATGTTTTATACCTTTTTATTATACAGTTTGCCTTAATATAATTAAAGCTAACGCATTAATAAAATTAATATTTTTACCATTAACATGTACAATGAATAAAGTTAAAAGTAATATGACTTCTATAGATATAAATAAACCCTCGATTGCATCTAAGTCAGCAATCAAGGGTTTATTTTTTAAATCTTCATAGTTTGATGATTTAAATTATCTTTTATCTAATTCTTGTTTTAATAGTTGATTTACTAATTGTGGATTAGCTTGACCTTTAGACGCTTTCATAATTTGACCAACTAAGAAGCCCATAGCTTTGCCTTTACCATTTTTGTAATCTTCAACTGATTGTTCGTTATTGTCTAATGCTTCATTTACAAATTTTAGAAGTGTTGCTTCATCAGAAATTTGAACTAAGCCATTATCTTCCATAATCTGTTTAGCATTACCACCTTTAGCTGCTAACTCTGGGAAGACTTTCTTCGCAATTTTACTGCTCATTGTTCCGTCTTCGATAAGTTTAATCATACCTGCTAAATTTTCTGGTGTTAATTTAGTATCTAATAATTCTACTTGATTTTTATTTAAATATTCGTTTACGCCACCCATTAACCAGTTAGATGTTAATTTAACATCTGCACCGTGTTCAATTGTTGATTCAAAGAAATCTGACATTTCTTTAGTCAATGTTAATACGTGTGCATCGTATGCAGGTAAACCTAATTCATTTACATACTTAGCCTTACGCTCATCTGGTAATTCAGGAATTGTCTGACGAACACGCTCTTTCCAAGCATCATCAATATATAAAGGTACAATGTCAGGCTCTGGGAAGTAACGGTAATCATCAGAACCTTCTTTAACACGCATTAAAATTGTTTTACCTGTAGATTCATCAAATCGACGTGTTTCTTGTCCGATTTCTCCACCATTTAACAATTCTTCTTCTTGGCGTTTTTCTTCATATTCTAAACCTTTACGTACATAGTTAAATGAGTTTAAGTTTTTCAATTCGGCTTTAGTACCAAATTTTTCTTGACCATATGGACGCAAAGAGATGTTAGCATCACAACGTAAAGATCCCTCTTCCATCTTAACGTCTGATACACCAGTGTATTGAATAATTGAACGTAATTTTTCTAAATATGCATATGCTTCTTTAGGTGAACGAATATCTGGTTCAGATACGATTTCAATTAGCGGTGTACCTTGACGGTTCAAGTCAACTAATGAATACTCACCTTTATGTGTTGACTTACCAGCATCTTCTTCCATGTGAAGACGAGTAATACCGATTCGTTTTGTTTCACCGTCGACTTCGATATCGATATATCCATTTTCACCAATTGGTTGATCAAATTGAGAAATTTGATATGCTTTTGGATTATCTGGATAGAAATAGTTCTTACGGTCAAACTTAGATTCTGTTGCGATTTCCATATTTAGTGCCATTGCAGCACGCATTGCCCAGTCTACTGCACGCTTATTAACAACTGGTAAGACACCTGGATATGCTAAGTCGATAACATTTGTATTTGAGTTAGGTTCTGCTCCAAAATGCGCTGGTGATGGAGAAAACATTTTTGAGTCCGTTTTTAACTCTACGTGAACTTCAAGTCCTATAACTGTTTCAAAATGCATGATTTCCACTCCTTATAATTTTTCATAAACGTCATGTAAATTGTATTGTGTTTCATATTGATAAGCGACACGATATAACGTTTTTTCATCGAATGGTTTACCAATGAACTGTAAACCGATTGGTCGGCCATTTGATTGTCCACAAGGAACAGAAATACCAGGTAATCCAGCTAAGTTTACTGGTGTTGTTAATAAATCATTGGCATACATTGTTAATGGATCATCAATTTCTTCACCTAAATTAAACGCAGTTGTAGGCGCTGTTGGACCAACTACTACATCATAATTTTCGAATACTTTATCAAAGTCATTTTTAATCAATGTTCTAACTTTTTGAGATTTTTTATAGTAAGCATCGTAGTAACCTGAACTTAATGCAAATGTACCTAAGAAAATACGACGTTTTACTTCTTTACCGAAACCTTCAGATCTTGACATTTTATATAATTCTTCTAATGAATGAGCTTCTTTAGAATGATAACCATAACGAATTCCGTCAAAACGAGAAAGGTTTGACGAAGCTTCTGATGATGCAATCACGTAATATGATGGAATACCAAATTTAGTATTTGGCAATGATACTTCCTCAACGACAGCACCTAAAGATTTTAAAGTTTCTACAGCGTTTTGAACTGCTTCTTTTACGTCATCAGCTACACCTTCACCTAAGTATTCTTTAGGTAATGCAACTTTTAATCCTTTAATATCTTTACCAATTTCAGATGTAAAGTCTACATCATCAACTGGTGCACTTGTAGAGTCATTAACATCTGCACCAGAAATAGCTTCTAATACGATTGCATTATCTTTTACATTTCGAGTCAATGGACCAATTTGGTCTAATGAAGATGCAAAAGCAACTAATCCAAATCGAGATACACGACCGTATGTTGGTTTCATACCGACAACGCCACAATATGCAGCCGGTTGTCTAATTGAACCACCTGTGTCTGAACCTAAGCTAAATGGTACTAAGCCAGCTGCAACTGCTGCTGCAGATCCACCTGATGAACCACCTGGTACTGCTTTATGGTCAAATGGGTTAACTGTTTTTTTGAAATAAGATGTTTCTGTTGAACCACCCATTGCAAACTCATCCATATTTAATTTACCGATTAAAACGGCATTCTCTTTATGTAGTTTTTCCATTACAGTAGATTCGTAAATTGGCACAAAACCTTCTAACATTTTACTTGCACATGTTGTTTCTAATCCGTTTGTAATAATGTTATCTTTTATACCCATTGGAATACCAAATAATTTGCCATCCATTTGATCTTTTGCTTGTAATTCATCCAATTCTTGCGCTTTTTTGATTGCATTTTCTTTATCCAGCGCTAGAAAAGACTTAATTGTTGGATCAGTCTCTTCAATTGCATCATATATATCTTTAACAACATCAGATGGTTTGATTTTTTTGTCTTTTATTAAAGTTAATAAATTCTCAACCGATTCGTAGCGAATGCTCATCTTACGCGTCCTCCTCATTCATGATTGTAGGCACTTTAAATTGTCCATCTTCTGTTTCTTTGGCATTTTTCAAAGCTAATTCTTGCGGAATACCTTTAATTGCTTTATCTTCACGTAAAACGTTTTGTAAATCTAAAACGTGATATGTAGGTTCAACGCCTTCTGTATCAGCGCTATCATTTTGTTTTGCAAAATCTAAAATGCTTTCTAATGTGTTGGCCATTTCTTCCGTTTCTTCAGGAGAAATTTGAAGTCTTGCAAGATTCGCGATATGCTCAACTTCTTCACGTGTTACTTTTGTCATTAATAAAAGCCTCCTTTAAGTCATTCATCACTAAATTGTATCAAATTTCCAATTAAAAATCTAAGTATTTATGAGGTGCTACTTTAATTTCATATAAACTGTATAAACATTATCATTCGTTTATCAAATCATTTTTTATGAAAACAACACTCTTTTAATATTAGACAACCCAATTCAATATTATGATTATGCAATTTTAATTATAAAAATTTGCTCATATCCAAAAAATACGAAAGCGCTTCCTATATTGGTATGCAAGTATTTCAAAAAGAATAAATTTAATTTTCCTACTTTTCTAAACATTTATCTTTATGTATAATGTTTTCAAGTAACTAAATTATAAATTAAATAAAGGGAGTGTTTATCATGCTTACAATGGGGACAGCATTAAGTCAACAAGTAGATGCCAATTGGCAAACTTATATTATGATTGCCGTCTACTTCTTGATACTAATCGTTATTGGCTTTTACGGTTACAAGCAAGCAACTGGTAACCTAAGCGAGTACATGTTAGGTGGACGTAGTATTGGACCGTATATTACTGCATTATCAGCTGGAGCTTCAGATATGAGTGGATGGATGATTATGGGGCTACCTGGTTCTGTCTATAGCACTGGTCTATCAGCTATGTGGATTACAATCGGTTTAACATTAGGTGCTTATATAAATTACTTTGTTGTTGCTCCTAGACTTCGTGTTTATACCGAATTAGCTGGAGATGCAATTACATTACCAGATTTCTTTAAAAATCGTTTAAACGATAAAAATAATGTGTTAAAGATTATTTCTGGATTGATTATCGTAGTATTCTTTACATTATATACACATTCTGGTTTCGTATCTGGTGGTAAATTATTTGAAAGTGCTTTTGGATTAGATTATCATTTCGGTTTAATATTAGTTGCTTTCATTGTCATTTTCTATACTTTCTTTGGTGGATATTTAGCTGTATCAATTACAGATTTCTTCCAAGGTGTCATTATGTTAATTGCGATGGTTATGGTCCCTATTGTTGCTATGATGAATTTAAACGGCTGGGGAACGTTTCATGATGTAGCAGCTATGAAACCTACAAATTTAAATTTATTTAAAGGGTTATCATTTATAGGAATTATCTCTCTATTTTCATGGGGATTAGGTTATTTCGGTCAACCTCATATCATTGTAAGGTTTATGTCTATTAAATCACACAAGATGCTACCTAAAGCTAGACGTTTAGGTATTAGCTGGATGGCTGTTGGTTTATTAGGCGCTGTGGCTGTTGGTTTAACAGGTATTGCATTCGTACCTGCTTATCATATTAAACTAGAAGATCCTGAGACATTATTCATCGTGATGAGTCAAGTACTCTTCCATCCTCTTGTAGGTGGTTTCTTACTTGCTGCGATTCTAGCTGCAATTATGAGCACGATTTCTTCACAATTACTTGTAACATCTAGTTCACTAACGGAAGACTTTTATAAATTAATTCGTGGTGAAGAAAAAGCTAAAACGCACCAAAAAGAATTTGTTATGATTGGAAGATTATCTGTATTAGTTGTAGCAATTGTTGCCATCGCGATTGCATGGAATCCAAACGACACAATTCTAAACTTAGTAGGTAACGCTTGGGCCGGATTTGGTGCATCGTTCAGTCCACTTGTGCTATTTGCACTTTACTGGAAAGGTTTGACACGTGCCGGTGCTGTAAGTGGAATGGTTTCAGGTGCCTTAGTCGTTATCGTTTGGATTGCGTGGATTAAACCATTGGCACATATCAACGAAATATTCGGCTTATATGAAATTATTCCTGGATTTATTGTAAGTGTAATCGTTACATATGTTGTAAGTAAACTTACTAAAAAACCTGGTGCATTTGTTGAAACTGACTTAAACAAAGTTCGTGACATCGTTAGAGAAAAATAATTCATAAGTCTTAACAAATTAAAAAGGTACTAATGTTAATCAAAATTATGACTAACATTGGTACCTTTTTATTATCTTTAATTTACAATTAATTACTGTAAATATGAACTTGCGGTTCTTTGTCATCTTTTGTCTTACTAATTAAAGCACGTGGTTGGTTACCATCTTTAATACGAATTTCATAGTTATCGATTTTATCGAAATATTTATTCGCTTGTTCAGTAACGTACTGTGTAATACCAATTGTTTCAGCTTGTCCATAGTAATCGATTGGTAAATCTACTACTAATCGTTGTGGCTTTTTATCAACAAATTTAACTTTCCCTACTGCTTGTGTGAAATTAGAAAAATATGATTGCAAATTATCATTAAATTGCTTGAAATTATTATTTAAATTTTCATCATAATCTGCTGCTGTTGAAGAAGGTAATAAAGCTGATTTTTCATTGATATTATGCCATTCATTAAGCTTTGTTTGACTCTTTTCTGCAGTCGCTTGAGTGATAAATTCACCTGGTGTGATTGAATCTTCACTTGATTGCTTATAAATTGCAAAATGAATTGGTATATCTTTTAAATCATCATTTTCACGTAACCTTGATAATATCTCACTAGCCATTTGTTTACCTTGCTTTTTAACTTCGCTATCATCTAGTTTTTTACTAAAAGTCGGTCCATCTTTTTCTTTTTTATAGTAATAAACACTATTCATAGCTAAACCAATCGTCATACCTTTAATATTCTTACCTTTTGTATCTCCACCACCATAAAAATCTTGCTCTAAAATGTTAGATAAATAGGCTGGTGATTTTTCTGCAATCTTTTCAGGATTTGTTTCACCTTCGTGTGATGGATTAAGTCCTAAATTTTCATTCGCTTTCTTGTCTTTTTTATCTTTTTCAGACATCTTATCGATTTCACGTTTTGTATACTTAGGATTTAAATAGGCATTAATTGTTTTCTTGTCCAAAAATTGACCATCTTGATACAAATATTTATCTGTTGGAAATACTTCTTTACTTAAGTTCAATAAACCATCTTCAAAGTCGCCGCCATTATAACTATTTGCCATGTTATCTTGTAAAAGTCCTCTTGCCTGGCTTTCTTTAAATGGTAACAATGTACGATAGTTATCACCTTGTACATTTTTATCCGTAGCAATTTCTTTTACTTGATTTGAACTATTGTTATGTTTTTGATTATCTTTTCCAGCCTGGTCATCCTTATGGTTACCACAAGCAGCGAGTATAAAGATAGCTGTAATCAATAATACTAATGTACGCTTCATCGACATACCCCTCTAACTATTTAATTCATTTTGCTTATCTACAAATTGTTGCTCTGTCCAAATTTCAATACCTAAACTTTGTGCTTTTGTTAATTTTGAACCTGCATCTTCACCAGCAATAACGACATCTGTATTTTTAGTAACGCTACTTGTAACTTTAGCACCTTGTGATGCAAGCCATTTAGATGCTTCATTGCGTGTCATTTGATGTAGCTTACCAGTCAGTACTATCGTTTTACCACTAAATTCAGGATGTCCTTCAATATCTGATGTTTTGATACCTTTATAAATCATATTAACATGTTTATCTTTTAATTTTTGAATTAAAGCACGAATATCTTCATTTTCTAAATAAGTAACTACAGATTGTGCTACTTTATCACCTATATCATGAATTTCTACTAATTCCGCTTCAGTTACCGTTAGTAATCGATCTATCGTTTCATATTTTTCTGCTAACACTTGGCTCGCTTTAACACCTAAATGCCTAATACCTAGACCAAATAATAAATTTTCTAAAGAGTTGTCCTTAGCTTGTTGAATGGCAGCTAATAAATTATCAACTTTTTTCTGCCCCATTCTATCTAAAGGTAATAAATCTTCTTCTGTTAAATAGAAAATATCAGCAACATCTTTAATTAATTCGCTTTGATAAAGCTGTTGAATAATTTTAGTGCCTAAACCATCAATATTCATGGCTTGTCTTGATACAAAGTGAATTAATCCTTCAACAAGTTGTGCTTGGCATTTTGGATTAATGCAACGAAGTGCTACTTCGCCTTCAATACGTACTAATTCATGTCCACAACTTGGACAATGGGTTGGCATATGATATGTGACAGCATCCTCAGGTCTACGTTCTGGAATACTACGTACAACTTCAGGTATGATGTCACCTGCTTTTTTCACTACAACACTATCACCAATTCGAATATCTCTGTCATGAATTAAATCCTCATTGTGCAAAGATGCTCTTGATACAGTTGTACCAGCTACTTTTACTGGTTCTAAAATAGCAGTAGGTGTGACTACACCTGTTCGTCCAATACTTAATTCAATATCTAATAATTTAGTTACTACTTCCTCAGCTGGAAATTTATAAGCAATGGCCCATCTAGGAGATTTTTGTGTGAATCCCATCTCATCCTGTTGATCTAAATCATTAACCTTAATGACAATCCCATCAATATCATAAGGTAATGACTCTCTTTGGCTTGTCCATTTTTCAATATACTCTAAAACACCATCGATATTATTTACACGCGCTCTATTTTTATTCGTTGTAAAACCTAATTTATCTAACTCATCTAATGCTTCACTTTGCGAACGCGCATTGAAATCAGTGAAATCATTGACACTATATATAAATACGCTTAGCTTTCGTTTTGCCGTTAATTTAGAATCTAACTGTCTTAATGATCCCGCAGCAGCGTTTCTTGGATTTGCAAATAACTGCTCATCATTTTTTTCTTTTTCTTCATTTAATCGTAAAAATGAACGTCTCGGCATATATGCTTCACCACGAACTTCTACATTTAATGGTTCTTTCATTTTCAAAGGTATCGCATGAATTGTTTTTAAATTTTCGGTAATATCTTCACCTGTTGTTCCATCACCACGTGTTAAACCTTGAACGAAGTATCCATCAACATATTTCAATGATACTGCTAAGCCATCAATTTTTAATTCGCACATATATTCAACGTTGCCAATTTGTTCACGTATGCGTTGGTCGAATTTTCTCAAATCATCCTCATTAAATGCATTCCCTAAACTTAACATTGGCGTGTCATGGTTGACTTTTTTGAAAGAGGCTTGGGCTTCACCGCCAACTCTAACTGTTGGAGAATCTACAGTCTTATACTCAGGATGCTCCTCTTCTATTTTAATCAGTTCATGAAGTAATTTGTCATATTCACTATCTGGTACAGATGGATTATCCTCTACATAGTATTCATAACTGTATTGATTTAATAAATCATGTAACTCGTTCACACGAGACGATAAATCAGCCATCCCTTAATCCTCCTTTTTTTCAATTGGTGCAAATTGCGCTAACAAACGTTTTGGCCCTTGTGATTTAAAGATAATATCTAGTTCGATTGAGCCATTTTTCTCGTTTACATTACTCACCATGCCTTCTCCCCAGGCTTTATGCATCACTTTGTCACCTACATTCCAATCAGATGACGATACTTGTTTTTTCGTTGACGTTGTTCGTTGACTAAATCCGCGTTTAGCAAAAGGTTTTGCCTTAGGTTGTATCGTTTGTCGTTTGCCACTTGAATGATTTTCTAATAGTGATTCTGGAATTTCCTTTAAAAATCTAGATGGCATATTCGACTGAGGGCGACCAAATAACATTCTTGATGTCGCATGAGTGATATATAACACCTCTTCAGCCCTTGTAATTGCTACATAACAAATACGACGTTCTTCTTGCATTTCGTGATCATCTTCACTCTTAATCGCTCTAATATGTGGGAATAAAGATTCTTCCATCCCCATTATAAAGACGATTGGAAATTCAAGGCCCTTAGCCGAGTGCATCGTCATTAGTGTTACGCCATTTTCAGTATCTGCCTCATCAATATCAGCTACTAACGATAAATCCGTTAAAAAGTTAATTAATGACTGTTCTTCTAATGGGGTATTTTCCTCATAGTCTTTTGGTACTGACATAAATTCATCGATGTTTTCTAATCTACTTCGAGATTCTAGTGTATTTTCACGTTCAAGCATTTCTCGGTAGCCAGACTTTTGTAATACTTCATCAACTATTTCATGAATTTCTAAAAATTCTTGTTCTTTTATCAAGCTTTGGATTAACTCGTAAAAATTAAGACACTCTTGTGTCACCTTTTTTGACAATCCGATAAAATCAGCTTCTCCAAGTGCATCAAACATACTGATATTGTTTTGAAGTGCATAGTTTTGAACTTTTTCAACAGATGAAGGACCTACACCTCTTTTTGGAACATTAATAATACGTTGCAAACTAATGTCATCATTACTATTGGCAATTATACGCAAATAACTTAATAAATCTTTGATTTCTTTACGGTCATAGAACTTTTGGCCACCAACCATTGTGTATGGCATATTAGATTTCATGAATGTTTCCTCAAGTACACGTGATTGTGCATTCGTTCTATATAAAATTGCCATATCTTGATATTTCTTACCATTACGTTGATGCTTCATAATTTCTCGTATTACAAATTCCGCTTCATCACGTTCCGTCATTGCTTCATAGTAATGAATTTTCTCACCATTCGTATTTGCAGTCCACAGTCCTTTTGGCTTACGTTCAGAATTATTTTTAATCACTTCGTTAGCCGCATTTAAAATCGTTTTCGTCGAACGATAATTTTGCTCTAAAAAGATTGTATTCGCTTCTGGGTAGTCTTTTTCAAATGATAAGATATTTTGAATATCAGCACCACGCCAACCATAAATTGACTGATCTGAGTCACCTACAACACATAAGTTTTTAAACTTACTTGCTAATAATTTAACTAATGTATATTGTGCTTTATTAGTATCTTGATACTCATCTACATGAATATATTGGAATTTGTTCTGATAATATTCTAGAACTTCTGGTACACGCTCAAATAAGTTAATCGTTGTCATAATAAGGTCATCAAAATCTAACGCTTCATTACGCGACAATTGGCGTTGATATCCACTATAAACCGTTGCTACCATTTGCGAGTGATAATCTGTGGCTTCTTTTTGAGCATCTGCAGGTGTTTTAAGTTCATTTTTCAAATTACTGATCGCACCGATAAACATACGAGGTTCAAACTTTTTACTATCAATATTTTCATTTTTTAAGACGTCTTTAATAACAGATTTTTGGTCTGTAGGATCAATTATCGTAAAATTGCGTTCTATACCTATTCGATCTGCATCACGACGTAAAATACGAACACACATTGAGTGGAATGTTGACATCCAAATAACTTCTGCTTGATCACCTACTAATTTTTGAACACGTTCTTTCATTTCTCTTGCAGCTTTATTTGTAAAAGTAATAGCCAAAACATTGTATGGTGAGACATCTTTTTCGTCTAATAAATAAGCAATTCTATGTGTTAAAACACGTGTCTTCCCTGAACCAGCACCTGCCATAATTAACAATGGTCCTTCTGTTGTCTTTACAGCTTCACTTTGCTCTGTATTCATATGATTTAATAACGCATTCATTTACTAGACTCCTTTATTTTTACTGTTTTTAAAGCTTTTTTAATATCTTTATAAATAATATCACCGACGATAATTGTATCTGCAATAGCTGCCATCTCTGTCGCTTGTTGTTCTGAGGAAATACCGCCACCATAAAAAAGTTGCGTTTCTGTTAGATGTTCTGAGACAGCTTGAACCTTTGATACGTCGCCATAAATGCCACTATACTCTATATACATAACCGGTAATCGATACATATGATTGACCATTTGGGCATATGCTTCTAAATCTTCTGTTGTTAAATCTGTATTTGCTTTGGTATGTTTTGCCACTTTGCTATCAGCATTGCACACGACATACCCTTCAAATATTACTTCCTCAAAATCTATACTATGTCCATATGTTTTAAGCGCTTCTAATAATGTACCATTGTGAAATACAACATCTGTACTGTTCAGTACTGTAGGTACAAAATAAAAATCAAAACCAGGCATTACACTTTCGATGTTTGATATTTCAAGTACTAAAGGCAATGGGTATCTTCTTACTCTGCTCATTAAATGAATGACATTATCTTCAGTAACGTCATCAGTTCCACCAATCATAATTGCATCTGTTTGAGACATACAAATCGCATCTAAATCATCATCTGAAATATGTTTAGCTGGGTCTAATTTAAAAATATGGCGCCATTTTTTAATGTCATACATTTTCCGAAACTCCTTTTTTAACATACATATGATTATAGCATTTTTAAGTGTCGAGTTCTAAAGACTTAATATGAATTTTAAGTTCTTTTACTCTGTAAATTTTTTCGTGAAAAAACAATGATTATCTACCTTATTAGTGCAGATAGATAACCATTGTTTATCGTTCATTTATTATTCATTTGTTTCAATATTCATACGATCTAAAATCATTGTATAAGCATCATTACCCCATTGTAATGAACGTTTCACTCTAGAAATCGTTGCAGTCGATGCTCCAGATTCTTGTTCAATCGTTGCATAGGTATAACCTTGCTTAATCATTTTAGCAACTTGTAATCTTTGAGACAGTGATTGAATTTCATTTACAGTACACAAATCATCGAAAAATTGGTAACATTCTTCTCTATTTTCTAACGTTAGTATTGCATCAAACAATTCATCTAACGCTGCACCTCGTAATTTTTCAATTTGCATATCGAAACAACCCCTATAATTTTATTCTTTATGTCATTTTAACGCATTAATCTATTAAAGTGTAGCGATTTATATTTTATTAAATCTGAATCGTTACTTTATTTAATTTTATGCTAATCCAGCGCGTTCGAAAATAGTGTCAACTTGATTCAAATGATGTTTAGGATCGAAACATTCATCTAATTCTTCTTTTGTTAAAACACTTGTAATAGACTCATCTTGTTCGATTAATTCACGGAAAGGTGTTTTCGTTTCCCAAGATATCATCGCTTTTGGTTGTACTTTGTCGTATGCTTCTTCACGAACCATACCTTTATTAATTAATGCTAATAAGACACGTTGTGAGAAAATCAGACCAAATGTTTTATCTATGTTATTACGCATATTATCTTCAAATACAGTTAAACGGTCCACAATATTTGTGAAACGATTCAATGCATAATCTAGTGCTATTGTAACATCTGGTAACATAATACGCTCAGCAGAAGAATGAGAAATATCTCTTTCATGCCATAATGGCACATTCTCATAAGCTGTAGTAATATAACCACGAATGACTCTTGAAATACCTGTGATATTTTCAGAACCAATTGGATTTCGTTTATGAGGCATTGCAGATGAACCTTTTTGGCCTTTTGCAAATGCTTCTTCAACTTCTCTTGTTTCGGTTTTTTGAAGGTTACGAATTTCAACGGCAAATTTTTCTAGTGACGTCGCGATTAATGCTAATGTCGCAATATAGTATGCATGTCGATCGCGTTGCAATGTTTGCGTTGATACAGGCGCTGTGCCAATACCTAAATGTTTACACACATAACTTTCTATTTCAGGAGGAATGTTAGCAAAAGTACCTACTGCACCACTCATTTTCCCTACTTCAATTTCTTCTCTTACTTGTTTGAAACGTTGTAAGTTACGTTGCATTTCCGTGTACCACAATGCCATTTTGACACCAAATGTAGTTGGTTCTGCATGCACTCCATGTGTACGTCCCATCATCAATGTATATTTATAATTTTTTGCTTTTTCAGCTAAAACGTCGATAAATCTTTCTAAATCTTTTTCAATAATGTCATTTGCTTGTTTAATAACGAAACTTAAAGCTGTATCTACAACATCAGTAGAAGTTAAACCATAATGTACCCACTTACGTTCTTCACCTAGCGTTTCAGAAACTTGTCTAGTAAAGGCTACAACATCATGGCGCGTTTCTTGTTCAATTTCTTGTGCACGTTCGACATTTACCTTTGCGTTTTGACGAATTTTTTGTACGTCAGCTTTCGGTATATGTCCTAATTCACTCCATGCTTCACATGCTAAAATTTCCACTTCTAACCATGCTTCATAGCGATTTTGATCAGTCCAAATATTAGACATTTCTTCTCTAGAATAGCGTTCAATCATTTTTTTAACTCCTATCGTATGTATACTCGAATTTTCAAAAACAGAACATTTTTAATAAAAATAAACAAAAAGTTCGTTTTTAACTCTACTCTTCACAGTTTAACAGAATTGGTTATAAATGTATAAAAAATTTCCGTATATTCTCATTCTATTTTATTTTTTACATTAATACAATTATCTATGGCAGATTAATACTGATTTCTAATTGTAAATGTTCGCAATACTTTAATCTAATTGGTATTTATAATGATCCATTAAGAATATATT
>NZ_JACYHC010000673.1:0-2032 GCF_017152085.1 Staphylococcus sp. EG-SA-2 | reverse complement strand
AGTATTTCTTATGCATGAGTTTTACTCATGTATTCCTATTTTTAAGTACACATTAGCTGTGGCTAATGTGTAAGAACCACTACATAATAAATCATTAGTGGCTCTTTATCATTTCTGTCCCACTCCCCTGAGAAGTTTAAAATTTTATATGTTGGCTTGTTATGTTAAGGGAATTAACATGGTTGTCTTGTTTATATTATGTGATTCAAACATTACTAGTCTTGTAAATCTAATTCGTAAAATGCTAAATCTAACCATTGATTGAATTTAAAACCTACATTGGTCAGTGTGCCGGCATGCTTAAAAGCAAACTTTTGATGCAACTGAATACTCGCTTTGTTGGAAGCATCAATGCCTGCAACTAGCGCACGATAACCTTTAGCTTTTGCTTCAACAATTAAATGGTGTAGTAATTGACTAGCAATACCTTTTCCTCTAGCTGAAGCATCGACATAAATAGAATGTTCGATTGTATATAGGTATGCTGGCCAAGGTCTAAACGAACCGAACGTCGCAAACCCTAAGACACTTCCATTTTCCTCAAATACAAAGATAGGCTCATGCTTACGTTGTTTCGTTTCAAACCATGCGACACGTTCGTCTATGGTTTGTGGTTCATAAGTATAAACAGCTGTAGTATTGATAATGGCATCATTGTATATCGCTAATATAGCGTTTAAATCCTCTTTTTTAGCGTATCTAATCATATCAATTCCCCCTTAGTAATTATTAAAAGCGTTTCGTTATTTGAATGCAAATATGTGTAATGAAATCTAACGTAAAAGTATACATGTAAATTTTATAGTATAAAATGAATTGCTATGAGTCATTTTGAAATTAATGGTATACTATATGAAATGTTAACAGGCATTGTGAAATGTATAAAAGGAGCCTTAACGTATGAAAAAATGGACAAATCGATTAATGACAATCGCTGGTGTGGTACTTATCCTAGTGGCAGCATATTTGTTTGCTAAACCACATATCGATAATTATCTTCACGATAAAGATAAAGATGAAAAGATTGAACAATATGATAAAAATGTAAAAGAACAGGCGAGTAAAGATAAAAAGCAGCAAGCTAAACCTCAAATTCCGAAAGATAAATCGAAAGTGGCAGGCTATATTGAAATTCCAGATGCTGATATTAAAGAACCAGTATATCCAGGACCAGCAACACCTGAACAATTAAATAGAGGTGTAAGCTTTGCAGAAGAAAACGAATCACTAGATGATCAAAATATTTCAATTGCAGGACACACTTTCATTGACCGTCCGAACTATCAATTTACAAATCTTAAAGCAGCCAAAAAAGGTAGTATGGTGTACTTTAAAGTTGGTAATGAAACACGTAAGTATAAAATGACAAGTATAAGAGATGTTAAGCCTACAGATGTAGAAGTTCTAGATGAACAAAAAGGTAAAGATAAACAATTAACATTAATTACTTGTGATGATTACAATGAAAAGACAGGCGTTTGGGAAAAACGTAAAATCTTTGTAGCTACAGAAGTCAAATAATCTATTACGCTAATGGATGAATATATTGAGTGGAAAACAGTCTTGATTGCGAGACTGTTTTTTTGTTTGGTATGAGGTAGCAATGACGACGTGTCATTGGTGGAGATTGTAAAAATACATAATAAAAAGGAGCGACAATGGATGCCGCTCCTTTTTATGTACTACATACCGATTTTCAACCATCTCTTTCTACTTAGTAATAAGACAATAGTATTAACTATAAATAGAAGAACGAAGAATGATACTGTATTTATAATTTCAGTAGGACACATAAATGTTGACTCGTTATTCAATATTTTTTCTACGGCACGATACATCGTATTGCTCGCCTCAAATGGAGCAACGATACCAAATATATTTTTATTAATGGCAACTAAGATGACTGAACCAATCCAATATACAATGCTGATACCTAAGCTGATTAAAATATTAGGTGAAACCATACTAATCGTTCCAACAACTAAGATATATTGTAAGATAACGAGTGAAAATAAGATTATTAATAGTAAGT
>NZ_JACYHC010000672.1:0-2035 GCF_017152085.1 Staphylococcus sp. EG-SA-2 | reverse complement strand
AGTATAAACCGCCAACTAATGTTAAAATAACTGCTAATTTTTTCATCATTCAAACTCCTTTCTAAGATGTGTTGAAACTGAGTTCAATTAAATTATATGTTTTTATTATACACTTTTTGACATATTTTTTAAATTTAAGAATGCGAAGATTTTTAACATTTCTGATGCTAGCTTTCTTTTTCATCTTTCAAATGCTTAATAAAATCAAAGCCAGGTCGCCCTTTAGCCAATGCTTCCATCACATCATACCAATCCGAACCGACTTGTTGATATATATTTTGCAATAATTCATCTTGCGCCTTGTTCAATTCAGCAATGAGTTGATCGCCTTTATCCGTCGAATATAATTTTTTGACACGTCGATCAGTCTCTAAAACTTTTTCAATAATGAGACCTTGCTCTTTTAATTTTTGAAGTGTTGCATGTGATCCTTGTTTAGAAATTTCTAATATTTCTAGTAATGATTTAATAGTAATACCAGGTAATTTATTGATAAAAAACAAAAAACGATGATGCTGACGGCTCATACCATACTTCTCTATAATTTCATCAGCGGTAGTAATAAACGTTTTATATGCAAAATAAAACAACATATGCTCATAATCGTTTTTATTGGTCGACATGATGATGACTCCTTTCAAAGCGTTAACCTCATTATAATAAAATTTATAATGTAAGTCATACAAATGATGATAAAACTATAAGCTAAATCTAAGTTTCACGAGAAACATTTTTGCGTATCAGCAAATTGCGCCAATCATATTAATACAAATTTAATTTAAACACTCAGAAATGTTAGTCGTGCGTAAATAGTTTGTATCTCTCACTCTGTGTATTTAATGCAACCACATATTTTCCAGGAAATAATTAATCATTCACCATCCATGTTATAGCACGCTTAATCGCTTGGTCCCAATATGCATAATCATGATCTCCTGGTCCATCTTCAAATTGATAAGGAACATTTTTACGTGATAAATAATCGATAAAATCTAAGTTGTCTTGATATAAAAAGTCTTGTTTACCACACATAATGAGCAATTTTGGAATTTGTTTATCTTCAGCTACAGCTTTGTCTAGCAAATAATACGGATCATGTTCAGTTCCTTTAACACTTGAAAGATTGCCAATTATGGCCTCTTTTGAAAAATCATTCCACTCTAGATCCATTAAATTTTGCGCTTCAAACACAGCAGATAATGGTACAGCTTTGGCAAATTTATCCCCTTGTGTTAATGCAAATTTAATTGTGCCATATCCTCCCATAGAGTGACCTGCTATAAAATTGTCATCACGCTTTTTGGAAAGTGGAAATATTTGATGAACATAATCATATACTTCCAAAATATAATCATAATAGCTATGACCATATGCCATGTTAGCATATGCGCTATGATCCACATTGGGCATAATCACAGCTAATTTGTGTTCATTCGCATACCTTTCTATGCTTGTATATCTCATATATGTCGTTTCATCACTTGATAATCCATGTAACAACATTAAAGTTTTTAATGGTTTAGCAGTTATATCGTTATTAAAGAAGCTTTGATCTTCCGGTAAAATGACTGTCAAATTTTGATGCATACCAATTGTTGGTGAATGATAGTTTAATGAAATATAAGCCATACGTCATGACCCCTTTCTAATTCTACTTTATCAACATTTTACGCTTAATCAATTCACTTTAAAATCATTTTCAACAAAAAAACCGAATACAAATGTATTCGGCCTAAAAAAGTATTTACGCTTTTTCTTTATGATCTTGCTTGCGTTTTCTAAACAATAGTAATGATCCTAATAATGCCATCATTGCACCAAATAAAGTTGCATTTGTGTTTTCGCTCTTATCTCCTGTTTCTGGTAAAGCATCAGTTTTGTGTTGTTTTGATACCTTATTAGAATGGTTTACTTCACCTTTAGGATTTGATGGTGCTTTCTGTTCATTATTTGGTGGTGTAACTCTTGAATCGGAGTCACTATCTGAATCCGAGTCGCTATCCGAGTCTGAGTCGCTGTCTGAATCTGAATCGCT
>NZ_JACYHC010000671.1:0-2035 GCF_017152085.1 Staphylococcus sp. EG-SA-2 | reverse complement strand
GATAAAGTACGAAACTTAGACATTGAAATTGGAACTGATCAAAGTTTATATAATTTAACTAAAGAAGCTTAGTAATGTAACCTCGACGATTTTGTCGAGGTTTACTTATATGGGGGGATGTTATGAATAATGTATTGTTAGAGGTTAAAGATTTAGAAACATCATTAAAAATAAATAATGAATGGTTAGCAACTGTTGAAAATATTTCTTTTGAATTATCTAAAGGAGAAGTTTTGGGTATAGTAGGGGAATCTGGTTGCGGTAAGTCCATATTAAGTAAGTCAATTATTAAATTATTACCAGAAAAGATATCTAAACTAAGTAGTGGAGAAGTTATATTTGATGGTAAACGAATCGATACGCTCAATGAGAAGCAATTGCTAGATATTCGAGGAAATGATATTGCTATGATTTTTCAAGAACCTATGACTGCTTTAAATCCTGTATTTACCATAAAAAATCAACTTGTGGAATCTATAAAATCACATAAAAAAATTTCTAAAAAAGAAGCAAATAACTTAGCAAAAGATTTACTAAAAAAAGTTGGAATTGCTAGACAAGATGAAATATTAAATAGCTATCCTCATCAATTATCTGGTGGTATGAGACAAAGAGTAATGATTGCAATGGCCATTTCATGTTCTCCTAAATTATTAATTGCTGATGAACCTACAACAGCATTGGATGTCACGATTCAAGCGCAAATATTAGACTTATTAAAAGAATTGCAAAAGGAAACGCAAATGGCAATTATGATGATTACACATGATTTGAGTGTAGTTGCTGAGTTTTGCGATAAAGTCTTAGTTATGTATGCAGGTCAAATTGTAGAATTTGGAGGCATAAAAGAAATACTACACAATCCGAAACATCCTTATACCCAAAAATTATTATCAACAATTCCAAAACTTAAAGAAGGGCAGAAACGACTTGAAACGATAGAAGGAATTGTGCCATCAATCCAAGCATTTCACGTTAATAAGTGCAGATTTGCAAATAGATGTAACAAAAAACTGGATATTTGTAATAATCAATCTCCTAAAATGCATGTTTGTGAAGACGTCATTGTACGTTGTCATTTGTACAAAAATGAATATAAGGAGATATAAGAATGGAAAATATTTTAGAAGTCAACCAAATAAAAAAATACTACAAAATTAAAACTGGATTATTACAAAAAACTCAGTACGTTAAAGCTGTTGATGACGTATCGTTTTCAATAAAAAAAGGACAAACTTTTGGATTAGTAGGAGAATCGGGTTGTGGTAAGTCAACGTTAGGTAAAGTGATTATCAGGCTTGAAGATGCAACTTCAGGTTCAATAATTGTTAATGGTGAAGATATAACAAGATTACAAGGTAAAAAACTCAGAAAATCACGACAACAATATCAGATGATATTTCAAGATCCGTATGCATCATTGAATCCGATGCAAATGGTTGGAGATATCATTTCAGAACCTATTTTAAATTATAAAAAATTGCCAAAAGAAGAAATAAAAAAAGAAGTACTATATTTATTAAAATGTGTTGGCCTAAGTGAAGATGCATATTATAAATATGCACATGAATTTTCAGGTGGACAGAGACAAAGAGTGGGAATTGCAAGAGCATTGGCTTTGCGTCCGAGTTTAATTGTTGCTGATGAGCCTGTAAGTGCATTAGATGTATCTGTTCAATCTCAAGTACTGAATTTATTAAAAGATTTACAAGAGCAATTTAAGTTAAGCTATTTATTTATCGCGCATGATTTAAGTGTAGTGAAACATATTAGTGATGTAATTGGAGTTATGTATTTAGGTCATATAGTTGAAATTGCATCTGATAAAGAAATTTATGAAAATCCCAAACATCCATATACAAAAGCATTAATTTCATCAATACCACAAATTGATAAACATAATAACAATAGAATTATATTAAAAGGAGAATTACCTTCGCCAAGTAATCCGCCGCAAGGTTGTCCTTTTCATACAAGATGTCCGATTGCAAAAGATAAATGTAAAGAAAATATACCACAATTAAAGGACATTGGT
>NZ_JACYHC010000670.1:0-2037 GCF_017152085.1 Staphylococcus sp. EG-SA-2 | reverse complement strand
TCTTGTTGAGTTCCCAAATACATTAGTGAGCCAATTAAAATAGATGCTGTTCCAACTGTAAATTTTCTTATTGAATATTTATTCAATTTATTTGATAGAAAATCTACTCTTTTATTTACCGGTCCTTTCTTATCTCTCATTTGCATACTCCTTTTTCCATATTTTCCACTTTACTTACAGTGAATTTACATGTAATTTTACAAATACAATAGGAGTTGCACAATGGAATATAACACTTATCTTTATAAAATTATTTTATATATTGAAACACTTAAAACAATCTACAAATAAAATTATTATTTTTAGTTTTCAATGAATAATTCATTCTTATCTGTTGGAAAAACCCATCAACTCAATAGCATTGAATTTCTAAAATAAAAAATACCTTAACGCATTTAAAAATACATTTAACTGCACCAAGATATTAAAATCTCGAAACATACTTTATGTTTCATTAATATTTATTTCACTCAAAAGATTTTTAATATAATTGTGTTGTTTTACAGAAACAACAATGATTACATTTCTACTATCATGTGGGTCTCTACATTTATTCAAGTAACCCTTTTTTGATAATTCTTTTACGCTTTTAACAATTCTAGATTGGTCTATACCGATATAACTTATAATGTCTCTCATAAAATATTTACCTTCATCATTTTTAAATACATCTAAATATGCTAATACTAAATAATTATCTAATGTAAGACAAAAATATTTTTTTAAATATTTACGCAGCTCATATGTAGTTAATACTCTTTTCATTAATTTAATATTGCTCTTGCTTTTCAAATCATTCATCAAGTCTTCATCCCTTACTTTTAATTGTCACGTCAAATAATATTTGTCTTTAACTAGTAATAACTCCAAATATATTTAGTTTGTGGTGCTAGCTATAAACACAAATGAATCATAACACTATATTTTGATTTTGTTCAATTGTTTTTATTTTTGGATAATAAATGAATTTGTCATTTGTTATTCCGTGATTTTTAGTTATTTATATTTTATATATATTATATATAAAAATATTTAGGTTAACATGTCTTCAAAAGAGATTGCTTTTATATTACTTTAAATAATATAAAGTATTGGGACATCAGAAAATAGTAGGAGAATGTAAGGTGGACTATCAAACTTTCGAAAAGGTCAATAAATTCATAAATGTAGAAGCGTACATATTTTTTCTCACTCAAGAGTTAAAGCAACAATATAAATTATCATTAAAAGAATTGTTGATATTAGCATATTTTTATTACAAAAATGAACACAGTATTTCACTAAAAGAAATCATTGGTGACATACTTTACAAACAATCTGATGTTGTAAAGAACATTAAGTCACTATCTAAAAAAGGATTTATAAATAAGTCTAGAAACGAAGCAGATGAACGCCGTATTTTTGTTTCAGTTACTCCAATACAACGTAAAAAGATTGCTTGTGTTATTAATGAGTTAGATAAAATAATTAAAGGATTTAATAAGGAAAGAGACTACATAAAATATCAATGGGCTCCAAAATATAGCAAAGAATTTTTTATACTTTTTATGAACATTATGTACTCAAAAGATTTTTTAAAATATCGATTTAATTTAACATTTCTTGATTTATCTATCTTATATGTAATATCATCTCGAAAAAATGAGATACTAAATTTAAAAGATTTGTTTGAAAGTATTAGATTTATGTATCCTCAAATTGTTAGGTCAGTTAATAGATTAAATAATAAAGGTATGCTAATCAAAGAACGATCCCTTGCAGATGAAAGGATTGTGTTAATCAAAATAAATAAAATACAATATAACACTATTAAAAGCATATTCACAGATACTTCCAAGATTCTCAAACCAAGAAAATTTTTCTTTTAAATTTAAACAGATTTACCTCTTGATAAAATAAATAAGCAATCATAATACTTCTCAATTTAGTATAAATAAAAATACATAATTAACTTTCTTTTGTTTTTATATTATTTCAATACCCTACTATATATCACAACACATAAATTAAGCATGACACTCATTCAATTTAGTTCAC
>NZ_JACYHC010000669.1:0-2058 GCF_017152085.1 Staphylococcus sp. EG-SA-2 | reverse complement strand
GAACTTTTCAAACTTGCTTCTGTTATGTTCGAATGACCATCAATAGCTTTAACGTCATAACCTTGTTTTTGTATTGAATCCGCATAATCTGAAAATGCACCATCACTAACCCAATCTGCAGCACCAGCTGTTTGACCATGAGAACGATCGAATAATACCGTTCGCTGTTGCTTTGTAGGTTGCGATTCATGCGTTATAGCTAAAGATTGCGGTAAAGCACTTAATGATACCGTTGCAACAATTGCAGAGACAGTTAATGACTTATATATTTTTTTCATTTTGTGAGGCTCCTTTTAAAATAAATTTGTTCTTGAATTATAGGATAAAAATTCGTTGCATATGAGCAATTTAACGAAAAGTTTACAAAATCTTATCAAACTCTTAAAGAAAGTTATTAAAATTCATTTTTATAAAATACTTTTTCACATTTAAATGTGGTACGCTATAAGTGTAATTTCATTGCATACATATTACACGATTAAGAATGTGAAGGGGACAGTTATCAAATGAAAAATTTTAAGTATTTATTTGTATTAATGTTAGCAGTCATTGTTTTTGCAGCAGCATGTGGAAACTCAAGTTCTTTAGATAATCAAAAGAACGCTAGTAATGATTCGGATTCTAAATCAGGAGGATACAAACCTAAAGAATTAACAGTACAATTTGTACCTTCGCAAAATGCTGGAACATTAGAGGCTAAAGCAAAACCATTAGAAAAATTACTATCTAAAGAATTAGGAATTCCAGTTAAAGTGTCTGTATCAACTAACTACAATACAATTGTTGAAGCTATGAAGTCTAAAAAAGTTGATGTTGGTTTCTTACCACCAACGGCATACACATTAGCACATGATCAAAAAGCAGCTGATTTATTATTACAAGCACAACGTTTTGGTGTAAAAGAAGATGGTTCAGCAAGTAAAGAACTTGTAGATAGTTATAAATCAGAAATTCTTGTTAAAAAAGACTCAAAAATTAAAAGCTTGAAAGATTTAAAAGGTAAGAAAATTGCCTTACAAGATGTAACATCAACTGCTGGATATACATTCCCACTTGCGATGTTAAAAAACGAAGCAGGTATTAATGCAACTAAAGATATGAAAATTGTGAATGTTAAAGGTCATGACCAAGCAGTTATCTCATTATTAAATGGAGATGTAGATGCTGCGGCTGTATTTAACGATGCACGTAATACTGTGAAAAAAGACCAACCAAATGTATTTAAAGACACACGAATTTTAAAATTAACACAAGCTATTCCGAATGACACAATTTCTGTAAGACCAGATATGGATAAAGATTTCCAAGAAAAATTGAAAAAAGCTTTTATAGACATTGCTAAATCAAAAGAAGGTCACAAAATTATTAGCGAAGTTTATTCACATGAAGGATACACAGAAACGAAAGATTCAAATTTCGACATTGTAAGAGAGTACGAAAAATTAGTTAAAGATATGAAATAATCATTATCGAATTTGGTATTAAAAGCTTTCGTTCAATAGATATATTCTAGATAAATATTGAAAAGCTAGGCGCTAAACTGAAACAGATATAGAAAGGTGTCGCTGTACATTTGAAACCATTTGTACACAGAAACCCAATGTCTATGATATTTCAGTTTACCTTGGCTTTTCTTTATTAAAGAAAGGTGTCAAACATGAGTCAAATCGAATTTAAAAACGTCAGTAAAGTCTATCCTAACGGTCATGTAGGCTTGAAAAATATTAACTTAAATATTGAAAAAGGTGAATTTGCAGTTATTGTCGGACTATCTGGTGCTGGGAAATCCACGTTATTAAGATCTGTAAATCGTTTGCATGATATCACGTCAGGTGAAATTTTCATCCAAGGCAAATCCATCACTAAAGCCCATGGTAAAGCATTATTAGAAATGCGCCGAAATATAGGTATGATTTTCCAACATTTTAATTTAGTTAAACGGTCAAGTGTATTACGAAATGTACTAAGTGGACGTGTAGGTTATCACCCTACTTGGAAAATGGTATTAGGTTTATTCCCAAAAGAAGACAAAATTAAAGCAATGGATGCACTAGAACG
>NZ_JACYHC010000668.1:0-2070 GCF_017152085.1 Staphylococcus sp. EG-SA-2 | reverse complement strand
TAAAGAAAATGGACGAACAGATAAATCAATATGATTATCATTCGTCCATATATCTTTTATTAATATAATATTAAACGCAAAAAAATGCCTATCCTCTTGGATAGGCATTTGTACGGTCTCGACGGGAATCGAACCCGCGATCTCCTGCGTGACAGGCAGGCGTGTTAACCGCTACACTACGAGACCTAAAAAATGGTGACTCCTACGGGACTCGAACCCGTGTTACCGCCGTGAAAGGGCGGTGTCTTAACCGCTTGACCAAGGAGCCGTTCTTAAGCACAAGATAGATTATAGCACAGCCAATCTTGCCATGACAAGATATTTTTTACATAATTTTGCTATTATTTTTTGAAGAATGTTATAAGTGAAAAATTGCATTTTATTGGCAGTCTATTTATTATAATAATTACGCTATTTTTGAAATTTTTCTATTTTAGGTACTTTCATTTACACTTACGTCTACTCTATTTTAATAGCTATTTTCGACATCAGACTTATTAAATTCAAGTATTTCTTCTTAATTTTGTTAAATATCATCTAATCTTTTAAATTATGACTAGCAAATATCACCTTTACGTTAGTAATTTTTATCTAAATAATCGAATCGATACAGAAGCAAACAAAGCAAAAGCCTCCTACCAATAAAGATAGAAGGCTCATGTATTTATAATCATTGCGTATGACTTATATAAAGTTCTACCACAATTCTTTTAATAGGTTTGTTTGTTCTCTATCTGGACCAACTGAGAAGATAGAAATTTGTACATTACATAATTCTGAAATACGCTCTAAATATTTACGTGCATTTTCAGGTAATTCTTCTAAAGTACGCACACTTGTTACGTCTTCTGTCCAACCTGGTAACTCTTCAAAGATTGGTTTACAACGTTTTAATTGATCTAAGTTTGCTGGGTACTCAGTAATTTCTTTACCGTCTAATTCATAAGCTGTACAGATTTTCACTGTGTCTAGGCCTGTTAAAACATCGATTGAGTTAATAGATAAATCTGTAATACCACTTACACGACGAGAGTGACGTAATACAACTGAGTCAAACCAACCTACACGACGTGGACGTCCTGTTGTTGTACCGTATTCACGACCAACTTCTCTAATATGATGTCCATCTTCATCGAATAATTCAGTAGGGAATGGACCATCACCAACACGTGATGTATAAGCTTTACATACACCAATTACCTTCGAAACGAATGTAGGACCTACACCTGTACCAACAGTAACGTTACCTGCAATTGGATTACTTGATGTAACGAATGGATATGTACCATGGTCGATATCTAACATTACACCTTGCGCACCTTCGAAAAGTACCTTTTCATCTGCTACAAATGCATCGTCTAAGATTTTTGATGTGTCTGTTACAAATTCTTTTAAACGTTGACCTGCAGCATAGTATTCTTCAAAGATATCATCAAATGATGGACATGTTTCGTTAAACATACCTTTGAAATATGCTTGTTTATATTCAATGTTTGATTTTAATAATCTTTCGAATGTTTCTTTTTCAAGTAAATCTGCCATACGAATACCGATACGTTGAACTTTGTCTACATATGCTGGACCGATACCTTTTTTAGTTGTACCAATCTTATTGTCACCGCGTAAACGTTCTTCATATTCATCTTGTGCTAAGTGATATGGTAAAATCACTTGCGCACGATTAGATATACGTAAATTACTTGTAGGAATGCCACGTTCATTTAATCCGTCTAATTCTTTCAATAGTGCAACTGGATCAACAACGACACCGTTACCGATTACCGCTAATTTGTCTTTGTAAAAGATACCAGATGGTACTAAATGTAATTTATATGTTTCTCCGCCAAATTGAATGGTATGGCCTGCATTATTACCACCTGAAAAACGCGCGATAACATCTGACTGTTCTGCCAAGAAATCCGTTATTTTTCCTTTTCCTTCGTCTCCCCATTGTGTCCCAACTACTACGATTGATGACATGTGAGCACCTCCAAGTTTTTCTCATTTAACCATTTGATATTCTACCAATATCGAGACCATAATGCAAATAAAAATCGAACATTGATTTTC
>NZ_JACYHC010000667.1:0-2070 GCF_017152085.1 Staphylococcus sp. EG-SA-2 | reverse complement strand
TTTATTTCCTACAGTTAGGCAATATAATGATAAAAGATTGTACTA
Organism: Staphylococcus sp. EG-SA-2; assembly: GCF_017152085.1. Lineage (NCBI taxonomy): Bacteria > Bacillati > Bacillota > Bacilli > Caryophanales > Staphylococcaceae > Staphylococcus > Staphylococcus sp. EG-SA-2. The sequence continues at coordinate 2,025 of NZ_JACYHC010000667.1, read as the reverse complement.
AATCGTATAATGACAGTGAGGAGAGTGGTGTAAAATTGAATTATTTTGATAATAAAATTGACCAGTTTGCCACGTATCTTCAAAAGAGAAATAACTTAGATCATATTCAATTTTTGCAAGTACGATTAGGGATGCAGGTCTTAGCTAAAAATATAGGTAAATTAATTGTTATGTATACTATTGCCTATATTTTAAACATTTTTATCTTCACTTTAATTACTAATATATCGTTTTATCTAATTAGAAGGTATGCACATGGTGCACATGCACCTTCATCTTTTTGGTGTTATATAGAAAGCATTACACTTTTTATTGTGCTACCTCTATTAGTATTGCATTTTCATATTAATGAAACACTAATGATGTTTTTAGCATTAATAAGTGTTGGAGTAGTGATTAAATATGCACCTGCAGCCACTAAGAAGAAGCCTATCCCAGCGAGGCTTGTAAAGCAAAAAAGATATTTTTCAATTATAATTAGTACAATTCTTTTCATTATCACACTTTTTGTAAAAGAACCATATACCCAATTTATTCAACTGGGTATTATTATACAAGCTATTACATTACTACCAATATACTATTCAAAGGAGGACTAAATTATGAAAAAATTACTCAACAAAGTTATTGAGCTTTTAGTTGACTTTTTCAACAGCATCGGTTACAGAGCCGCGTATATAAATTGTGATTTTTTATTGGACGAAGCTGAAGTACCAAAAGAATTAACTCAATTACACGAATAACTATAAGAGAAAGTGTGATAGTAAGTGGAAGCATTAAATGATTATAATTACGTTTTATTTGTAATTGTTCAAGTTTCATTAATGTTCTTTATATCTGCATTTATTAGTGGAATAAGATACAAAAAATCAGATTATATATACATTATTGGAATAGTGTTATCTTCAGTATATTTCTTTGACAAAATCGGAAGTATTTCACTAGTTGCTATAACAATTTTTATAATAATTTTTCTCTATTTTAAAATTAGACTATATTCTGTATTTTTAGTAATGGTTACTCAAATCATTTTATATTGTGCAAATTTCGTTTATATCATTATTTTTTCATACATTATAACAATTTCACACAGCATGTTTATAGTTCTACCAATCTTTTTGGTAGTGTATGTATCAATTTCTTATGCACTTGCCTACATTTTAAATAGAATATTAAAAAGGATAAATGGTACATACCTTTCTCTTAATAAAAAATTCCTTACTGTTATAACTATTGTTATAGTAATAACATTCTCTTTGTTATTTGCATATTCGCAAATTGATGCGAGTGATGCATCAACAATCAAACAGTATTCGCTTTTATTCTTGGGAATTATTATATTACTGAGTATCTTAATTTTTATTTATTCTCAATTTACTCTTAAAGAAATGAAATATAAACGTAATCAAGAAGAAATTGAAACCTATTATGAATACACATTAAAGATTGAAGCAATTAATAATGAAATGCGCAAGTTCCGTCATGATTATGTCAATATCTTGACGACTCTTTCAGAATACATTCGTGAAGATGACATGACCGGTCTTCGAGACTATTTCAATAAAAATATTGTACCTATGAAAGATAATTTACAAATGAATGCTCTTAAGTTAAATGGTATTGAGAATCTTAAAGTACGTGAGATTAAAGGTCTTCTAACAGCTAAAATTTTACGTGCACAAGAAATGAATATACCGATTAGTATAGAAATACCAGATGAAGTAACTCGCATTAATTTGAATATGATCGATTTAAGTCGCAGTATTGGTATTATTCTTGATAACGCAATAGAGGCATCAAGTGAAATTGATGATCCTATCATTCGAGTTGCATTTATTGAAAGCGAAAATTCAGTAACGTTTATTGTTATGAATAAATGTGCAGATGATATACCACGTATTCATGAATTGTTCCAAGAAAGTTTTTCTACTAAAGGTGAAGGTCGTGGTTTAGGTCTATCAACTTTAAAAGAAATTGCTGATAATGCAGACAATGTCTTATTAGATACAATTATCGAAAATGGTT
>NZ_JACYHC010000666.1:0-2072 GCF_017152085.1 Staphylococcus sp. EG-SA-2 | reverse complement strand
TTCATTAAAGATAAAAACCCCTAACTAGATTACAGGTCCATGCTTGAATTGCATGATTCCCATTTTCAATCTAGCTAAGGGTTTTATTAATGTTCAGTATCTTGAATGGTTGGCTTAATCTTCACATCTTGAAGTTTATTGTCGTCATCTATCACATCAGACGGATGAACTTCTTCGATTAACTTTTTAACCTCTTGTTTAGACAAATGTCTTAATACAAAGTAAGGACAACCAAAGTTACAATATTCAAATATGTAATCTTGAATATTTGAAAAACGTTTACTCATCTCTGCTTTTTTATTAGAATCTTTGTAAAAGCCTTTTAATCGTAATTGATCGTAACCATAGTCACCAACAATGTAATCATATTTGTCTAAAATATCTGAATACCTAGCAATAAATTGTTCTTCATTAAAACATTCGCGATAATTTTCTATTAATTCAAAGTAATGTTGATCTACTTTTATCAAATTCTTCACCTATCTATGACAATGAAAGGCTCAGTTTATACTTTTAGTGTTTCATAAAAATAATGATTACTTCTATGACACGTTCGTTTTGTACAAACTAAGCCTTTATGCCTTATTAATTGTTAAATATTAACTATTTAACTGTGCCTCACCTTGGCGTTGCTTTTCTTTAGCAGCTTCATTTACTTGCTCATCCGCATGATAAGAACTACGTACTAAAGGTCCAGCTTGGCAATGTTTAAACCCTTTATCCATTGCCACTTTTCTTAATTTACCAAACTCTAAAGGCGTGTAATATTTTTGAACCTTTAAATGTTTACGTGAAGGTTGTAAATATTGACCAATCGTTAAAATATCTACATCATTCGCACGTAAATCATCCATCGTTTCATAAATTTCTTCTATAGTTTCACCTAATCCAACCATAATACTTGATTTAGTTGGGATATCTGGTTGTAATTCTTTTGAACGACGTAAAAACTCTAATGTTCTGTCGTAAGTCGCACGCGCACGAACTCTCGGTGTTAAGCGACGAACAGTTTCAATATTATGGTTTAAAATGTCAGGTCTTGACGCCATTAATGTTTCTAACGCATCATAGTCCCCGCCCATATCTGATGGTAAAATTTCAATCGTTGTAAATGGATTTCTTTCTCTAACTTTACGTACTGTCTCAGCATAAACATTTGAACCAGCATCTCTTAAATCATCACGCGCAACAGCAGTGATAACAACGTGTTTCAAATTCATTAATTCAACTGATTCAGCTACACGTTCAGGCTCATTTAAATCAAGTTCATTAGGTAAACCTGTCTTAACCGCACAAAAACGACAAGCTCTTGTACATACGGCACCTAAAATCATAAATGTCGCTGTACGACGTGCACCCCAACATTCATGTATATTAGGACATTTAGCTTCTTCACATACAGTATTAAGATTTTTTTCCCTCATCATCTTCTTAAGTCCTGTATAGTTTTCGTTGGTATTTAATTTTATTTTCAACCAATCCGGTTTACGTAATATTTCCTCGTTTTTTGTCGCCATAACAACACATACCCTCCTGTTAAGTGTATCTTTAAACATTATATCGAAATTCATGACAAATGAAAATCCAATAATCTTACTTTTTAATATTCCAATAATTTTTCTTTAAATATATCTCTTAAAAACTCTGGCATTAAATACTCTTTTGGTAATTCTTTCAGTGTTGGGAAATAACGACCGAACGTATACATGTCTATCGTACCTAATACATATTCTTTGTCGTCTTCGATTTCTTCTCCATTCAGATAGTAACGCCCTGTAGAATGAATGTACCCTAAATTATAAAGAATATATCCTCCAAATATATTCCCTCTGAAACCCAAACCTTGTGCATGTTCATACATATATTCTTGTTTATTACTTTTAGTTATAATCTCTTTTAATTTCACACCAGAAAGTCTAACCCTTACCATATTAATCGGATGCGGTAACATTTGATGAATGTCATATTCTGTCACTTCATCTTTTACAATATCTTTAACGAGTAAGCCAGCATTGATGATGGCACATTGTGCATGTGTATACTCACAAACACTTTGAGCTAATAAGTATGCA
>NZ_JACYHC010000665.1:0-2078 GCF_017152085.1 Staphylococcus sp. EG-SA-2 | reverse complement strand
CTAAAAGGAGGTGAATGCTATGTCACAAGAAATTTTAAATGTTGAAGGTATGAGCTGTGGTCACTGCAAAAGTGCTGTTGAATCTGCATTAAATAATATTGACGGTGTCACTTCAGCTGACGTTAACCTTGAAAATGGTCAAGTAAGTGTTCAATATGATGACAGTAAAGTTGCTGTATCTCAAATGAAAGACGCAATTGAAGATCAAGGTTACGATGTCGTTTAATTAGGCAATATTCAACGTCATCAACACCAAATTAAAAAAATCGAACTGATGAGAATCCCAACAATCCAAATTATCTCATCAGTTCGATTTTTAATTTACTCGTAACCTAGTATCTCCAGTCTGCAATACATCTAATGTTGCATCTAATGCATCGACAATTAGATTTTTAACTGCAGCTTCAGTATAAAACGCAATATGTGGTGTTAATATGACATCTTCCCTGTCAATCAACGATTCTAACAATGGATCGTTCGGTGTTTTGCCCCTTTGATCACTTGGGAAAAGTTTGCGTTCAAATTCATACGTATCAAGTGCTGCACCTTTAATCACACCATTGTCTAATGCGTCTAATAACGCCTTAGTATCTACTAAAGAACCTCTCGCACAATTGACAAATACTGCGCCCTTTTTAAAATGTTTAAATAATTCAGCATTAAATAGATAATGATTATATTTCGTTGCAGGTACATGTAATGTCACGATATCAGCACCTTCAACCGCTTCCTCAATCGTATCTTTGTAATCGACATACGTTGCAATTTTAGCATTAGGAAACGGGTCGTATGCGACCACATCACTTTGATAACCATTGGCAAATATATCGGCTACTACACGGCCAATTCGACCTGTACCAATAACAGCTACTTTTAAATCTTTAATGGATTTCGATAAAATAGTAGGTTCCCATCTAAAATCATGCTCCCGCACTTTCGTTTGAATTTGATTAAAATGACGAACCACATTAATAGCCTGGTTCACAGCAAACTCCGCAATTGAATTCGGAGAGTATGACGGCACATTTGACACAATCAAGTTATACTTGTTTGCTAACTCCAAATCATATGTATCAAATCCAGCACTACGTTGTGCGATTTGTTTAATATCAAGTTCATTTAATCGTTTATAAACATGCTCTGATAATGGTATTTGTTGTGATAGCGATAAGCCATCATAACCAGCGACACCTTCAACATTGTCATCAGTTAATGCTTCTTTAGTAATATCTACCTCAACATGATGTTTCTCTGCCCACGCCTTGATATAAGGCATATCTTCATCACGTACACTCATGATTTTAATTTTTGTCATTTTAACATCACCCTTAACTTTATTATTCATATAAATATGCTAGTTCTGTTAATCTTATTGCAGCTTCGTCTAATTTCTGGTCATCTAACGCCAATGAAATTCTCACATAACGATTACCATTCTCTCCAAATGGTTTCCCTGGAGCAACAAGTATTGACTTCTCTTGCACTAAAAATTGCTCAAATTGCTCGCTGTCATAACCAGGCGGTGTTTCCAACCATACATATATGCCACCTTTAGCATGAACAAATGGCAAATCAGCTTTTGCAAGCATGGCTTCGAATCGGTCACGACGTGTTTTAAATACATTGCTTTGTTCTTCTAAAAAATCATCATAATGATTCAAAGCATATATTGCGGCATCTTGTAATGCACCAAACATCCCAGCATTTGTGTGCGTTTGGTACTTTTTCAAAGCTTGAATCATATCTTTATTACCAACTGCAAAACCGACTCTAAAACCTGACATGTTATAACCTTTAGACAAGGAATAAATTTCAATCGCAACATCTTTCCCATTTTCCGAAGCAAGTATACTAGGATTTTTAGCGTCGAAACCGAAAGCACCATAAGCAAAATCATGCACGATTTTAGTGTCTGTACCTTTAAATTTAGCTATCGCTTCATCAAAAACTTCTTTCGTAGCTGTCGATCCAGTTGGATTATTTGGATACGTTAAATAAATGAGTTTTGTTTTATCTATTATTTGTGAATCAACTGTGGACCAATCTGGCAAATAATGTGGCGGTTCTAAATTAAGCGG
>NZ_JACYHC010000664.1:0-2083 GCF_017152085.1 Staphylococcus sp. EG-SA-2 | reverse complement strand
CAGCAAATTATCAATGATGAAGTAGATATAGGCGTGACCACTTTGCCAGTCGATCATCATATTTTCGATTATACTACCCTAGATAAGGAAGATTTGCGACTTATCGTGAGCAGAGAGCATCGACTCGCAAAATATGAAACTGTTAAACTCGAAGATTTAGCAGGTGAAGACTTCATTTTATTTAATAAAGACTTTTACTTGAATGATAAAATTATTGAAAATGCTAAAAACGTTGGCTTTGTTCCGAATACTGTAGCGCAAATTTCACAATGGCATGTTATAGAAGATTTAGTTACGAATGAATTAGGTATTAGTATTTTACCAACATCAATTTCAGAGCAACTAAATGGAGATGTGAAGCTGCTACGCATTGAAGATGCTCATGTACATTGGGAATTAGGTGTTGTTTGGAAGAAGGATAAACAATTAAGTCATGCCACAACGAAATGGATAGAATTTTTGAAAGACCGTTTAGGCTAACATATTAATAAAGCACTCATTATTTAAGGCGCATCATTACGTGGGTCATTGAAATAATGAGTGTTTTTTTGTGAAAATGAAGTGAAATTTAGAGAGCGTTTCCATAGAAAATAGTAATACAAACTATAAAAAAAGAGTATTTTTATATTGTGTACGCCATCTTTATAATAGTTATTGTAACAATTTAGACATATTTAGAAAGGGATGGCGCCATGCACAAAGTCCAATTAATAATCAAACTACTACTACAACTAGGAATCATCATTGTGATTACTTATATTGGCACAGAAATTCAAAAGATTTTTCATCTTCCCTTAGCCGGCAGTATTGTTGGTCTATTTTTATTTTATTTACTATTACAATTTAAGATTGTACCGCTAACTTGGGTAGAAGACGGTGCAAACTTTTTATTAAAGACGATGGTCTTTTTCTTCATACCGTCAGTTGTAGGTATTATGGATGTTGCTTCCGAAATTACGCTAAATTATATACTCTTTTTCGCAGTCATTATTATAGGAACATGTATCGTTGCATTATCTTCAGGTTATATTGCTGAAAAAATGTCTGTTAAACATAAACATCGTAAAGGTGTAGACGCTTATGAATGATTACGTGCAAGCCTTATTAATGATTTTGTTGACTGTCGTTTTATATTATTTCGCTAAAAGGTTACAACAAAAATATCCGAACCCATTTTTGAATCCAGCATTAATTGCATCTTTAGGAATTATTTTTGTCTTACTTATCTTTGGAATTAGTTATAACGGGTATATGAAAGGTGGCAGTTGGATCAACCATATTTTAAACGCAACGGTCGTATGTTTAGCGTACCCACTTTATAAAAATAGAGAGAAAATTAAAGACAATGTCTCTATCATTTTTGCAAGTGTATTAACTGGCGTCATGCTGAATTTCATGTTAGTGTTCTTAACACTTAAAGCATTTGGCTATTCTAAAGACGTCATTGTAACGTTATTGCCCCGATCTATAACAGCCGCAGTAGGTATCGAAGTGTCACATGAACTAGGTGGTACAGATACGATGACCGTACTTTTTATTATCACAACGGGTTTAATCGGTAGTATTTTAGGTTCGATGTTATTAAGATTTGGAAGATTTGAATCTTCTATCGCCAAAGGTTTAACGTATGGGAATGCGTCACATGCATTTGGCACAGCTAAAGCACTAGAAATGGATATTGAATCCGGTGCATTTAGTTCAATTGGGATGATTTTAACTGCAGTTATTAGTTCAGTGTTAATACCTGTTCTAATTTTATTATTCTATTAATTTAGATATTTAAAATGATAGACACTAAGAAAGGGAGGCTATTAGTAATAATGGCAAAAATAAAAGCAAATGAAGCATTAGTTAAAGCATTACAAGCATGGGATATAGATCACTTGTATGGTATTCCAGGAGACTCAATCGACGCAGTTGTCGATAGTTTACGTACAGTGAGAGATCAATTTAAATTTTATCATGTACGTCATGAAGAAGTAGCAAGCTTAGCGGCTGCTGGTTACACAAAATTAACTGGTAAAATCGGTGTGGCATTAAGTATCGGTGGCCCTGGTTTAATTCATTTATTAAATGGTATGTA
>NZ_JACYHC010000663.1:0-14188 GCF_017152085.1 Staphylococcus sp. EG-SA-2 | reverse complement strand
CACCAATTTTTAAGTGCAGTTCCTTTAGATGCACAATTGATATTTGTAGGTGATGAGGACCAATTGCCTTCTGTAGGTCCTGGTCAAGTATTTAAAGATTTAATTGAATCGAAAGCTATACCACGAGTTAATCTGACTGAAGTATATCGTCAACAAGATGGTTCAAGCATTATAGAATTAGCACATCGAATGAAATTGGGTCAGAAAATTGATATTACACAGCGTTTTCATGATAGAAGTTTTATTAACTGTCAGGCAAACCAAATACCAACAGTTGTTGAGAAGGTAGTTACTAGTGCTGTTAATAAAGGGTATACTATGGCTGATATTCAAGTGCTTGCACCAATGTATAAAGGAAATGCCGGTATTAAACGTTTAAATCAAGTTTTACAAGATATTTTAAACCCTAAAAAGAAAGACACACGAGAAATTGAGTTTGGTGATGTAGTCTTTAGAAAAGGTGACAAAGTATTACAACTTGTTAATAGGCCAAATGATAACATATTCAATGGTGACATAGGAGTTATTGTTGGTATTTTTTGGGCGAAAGAAAATGCCCTTAATAAAGATGTACTTGTTGTGGATTTTGAAGGTAATGAAATTACATTTACGAAACAAGATATGATGGAATTAACACATGCTTATTGTACATCAATCCATAAATCACAAGGTTCAGAATTTCCTATTGTTATCATGCCTATTGTTAAACAGTATTTTAGAATGTTACAAAGACCGATATTATATACTGGTTTAACTAGAGCGAAAACGAGTTTAGTTCTACTTGGTGATCCAGAAGCATTTGATATTGGATTAAAAACAAATGGTCAAGCGCGTTTAACACAATTATGTACATTGTTGAAAAATTATTTTAATTCAGAAGATGAAGAAATGCTGGAAAACACAGCAACTAATGATACAGGAGCTTCACAAACGACAATAGATGATCAAGTAGAAGCGCCAATGTCATCGAATGATAGTGGAGAAGTTACGTCTGATTCAACAAAAACAGATATAAATGTATTAACGGAAGCTACAATGTTTAAAATTGACCCAATGATTAATATGGGAGAAATCACGCCGTATGACTTTATAGAACGTTGACAACAAGCGTAAATGTAACTAAAATAGAATTAAATTCGTATAAAGATGAGTAGTTAATGATTTGTTTATCAGAGATGTACTGGTTGGTGAAAAGTACAACAAACATTAGTGAACGCTACTTTATGCACAACTGTATAGTCGATTTAAAGTGATAAATGTGTTGAATTGCATTTATAACTAGGGTGGTACCGCGATAACGTTCGTCCCTTTTGAGGATGGGCGTTTTTTATTTTTTAATAATAAAAAATGATATTGATTTATACTAGTTTTTCAAATCGACTATCTGTGTCATCAATTTTTATGGAATGGTAATTTAAAAACAGTAAATAGGATGTGTAAAAGATGAAAAAGTTAAAAGCGAGTGAAATTAGACAAAAATATCTAGATTTCTTTGTTGAAAAAGGACATATGGTTGAACCTTCTGCACCATTAGTGCCAATTGATGATGATACATTATTATGGATTAATTCAGGTGTAGCAACATTAAAGAAATATTTTGATGGACGTGAAACACCTAAAAAGCCAAGAATTGTAAACTCTCAAAAAGCTATTCGTACAAATGATATTGAAAATGTTGGTTTCACAGCGCGTCACCATACATTCTTTGAAATGTTAGGTAACTTCTCAATTGGTGATTATTTTAAACAAGAAGCGATTGAATTTGCTTGGGAATTTTTAACGAGTGATAAATGGATGGGTATGGAGCCAGATAAATTGTACGTTACGATTCATCCGGAAGATATGGAAGCATATAACATTTGGCATAAAGATATTGGGCTTGAAGAAAGTCGTATTATTCGCATTGAAGGTAACTTCTGGGATATTGGTGAAGGGCCTTCAGGACCGAACACTGAGATTTTCTATGATCGCGGAGAAGCATATGGACAAGACGATCCGGCAGAAGAAATGTATCCAGGTGGAGAAAATGAACGCTATCTTGAAGTATGGAACTTAGTATTTAGTGAATTCAATCATAATAAAGATCATAGTTACACACCATTACCTAATAAAAATATTGATACCGGCATGGGGCTTGAGCGTATGGCCTCAGTTTCTCAAAATGTACGTACTAACTATGAAACAGATTTATTTATGCCTATAATGAATGAAATCGAAAAAGTATCAGGTAAACAATATTTAGTAAACAACGAACAAGATGTGGCATTTAAAGTAATTGCTGACCACATTCGTACGATTGCATTTGCAATTTCTGATGGTGCATTACCTGCCAATGAAGGTAGAGGATATGTATTACGTCGATTGTTACGTCGTGCCGTTCGTTTTAGTCAAACGTTAGGAATCAATGAGCCATTTATGTACAAACTTGTTGATATTGTTGCAGACATTATGGAACCATATTATCCAAATGTTAAGGAAAAAGCAGATTTCATTAAGCGTGTTATAAAGTCTGAAGAAGAACGATTCCATGAAACATTAGAAGATGGTTTAGCGATTTTAAATGAATTAATTAAAAAAGCTAAAGCGACAACAAATGAAATTAATGGGAAAGATGCATTTAAATTGTATGATACGTACGGGTTCCCAATTGAATTAACTGAAGAAATAGCAGTGCAAGCAGGATTGAAAGTTGATATGACAACATTTGAGTCAGAAATGCAACAACAACGTGATCGTGCACGTCAAGCACGTCAAAATTCTCAATCAATGCAAGTTCAAAGTGAAGTATTGAAAAATATTACATCTGCAAGTACTTTTGTTGGTTATGATACTGCGACAGCTCAAACAACACTAACACACTTGATATATAATGGTGAAGAAGTTTCACAAGTTGAAGCGGGTGAAACAGTATACTTCATGTTAACGGAAACACCATTTTATGCAGTCAGTGGTGGACAAGTTGCGGATACAGGTATTGTTTATAATGACAATTTTGAAATTGCTGTTAGTGAAGTAACCAAAGCACCAAATGGTCAAAACTTGCATAAAGGAGTAGTACAATTTGGCCAAGTAAATGTTGGCGCTACAGTGTCTGCTGAAGTGAACCAAAATGATCGACGTGACATTCAAAAGAACCATAGTGCAACACATTTATTACATGCAGCGTTGAAATCAGTACTGGGTGATCATGTTAACCAAGCTGGTTCACTAGTAGAAGCAGATCGTTTACGTTTTGATTTCTCTCATTTTGGTCCAATGACTAATGATGAAATTGATCAAGTTGAACGCTTAGTAAATGAAGAAATTTGGAAAGGTATTGACGTTAACATTCAAGAAATGGATATTGCTTCAGCTAAAGAAATGGGCGCAATGGCATTATTCGGTGAAAAATATGGTGATGTTGTGCGTGTAGTAAATATGGCACCATTTTCAATTGAATTATGTGGTGGTATTCATGTCCGCAATACTTCTGAAATTGGCTTATTCAAAATAGTAAGTGAGTCAGGTACAGGAGCTGGTGTGCGTCGTATTGAAGCATTAACAGGTAAAGCAGCTTTCTTATATTTAGAAGATATTCAAGAGAAATTTAATACGATGAAATCACAGATGAAAGTGAAATCTGATGATCAAGTAGTCGAAAAGTTAACACAATTACAAGATGAAGAAAAAGCATTATTAAAACAATTAGAGCAACGTGACAAAGAAATCACATCACTTAAAATGGGTAATATTGAAGATCAAGTTGAAGAAATCAATGGCTATAAAGTATTGGTTACTGAAGTGGATGTACCAAATGCGAAAGCAATTCGCTCGACAATGGATGATTTTAAATCTAAACTACAAGATACAATTATCATTCTTGCAAGTAATGTTGATGATAAAGTATCGATGGTTGCAACTGTCCCTAAATCTTTAACAAATAACGTTAAAGCCGGTGATCTTATCAAACAAATGGCACCAATCGTTGGTGGTAAAGGTGGCGGTCGTCCAGATATGGCTCAAGGTGGCGGTACACAACCTGAAAATATCTCAAAATCATTAAGCTTTATTAAAGATTACATTAAAAATCTATAATTTAAAGCCATAATATTGTATGATGATAGTGAGTTATATTTGTAATTAAAGGAGTGTCGCAAATGGAAAACTTTGATAAAACAATGAAATTCGACTATGAAGAACTTCCAACGCAAGATGTAAGAGATGTTTTAAATAATGTTTATCGAACATTAGATGAACGAGGATATAATGCCGTAAACCAAATTGTAGGTTATTTATTATCAGGTGACCCTGCGTATATTCCACGCCAAAATGAAGCAAGAAATCAAATTCGTCATATTGATAGAGATGTTATTATGGAAGAACTTGTTTCTTACTATTTAAAAGAGCAAAATAAATAATTTATGTTACAACATAAAATTTTAGGACTCGATGTCGGTAGTAGAACGGTAGGAATTGCAATTAGTGATATAATGGGTTGGACGGCACAAGGATTAGACACACTCCGAATCAATGAAGAAAATAATGAATTAGGTATTGACCAATTAGTAGACATTATTAAAAAACATAATGTGGGTACAGTCGTAATAGGACTACCTAAAAACATGAATAATTCAATAGGATTTCGAGGCGAAGCTTCGTTAACATATAAAGAAAAATTATTAGAAGCTTATCCTTCTATTGAGATTGTGATGTGGGATGAAAGATTAAGCACAATGGCTGCTGAACGATCATTATTAGAAGCAGATGTTTCAAGACAAAAAAGAAAACAAGTGATTGATAAAATGGCAGCGGTATTTATTTTACAAGGCTATTTAGATTCACTACATTAAAAGGAGATTTTACTATGACTGAACATAATCATGATTCACAACTAGAAATTAATAACGAAGAAGAATTATTAACTTTATTCGATGAAGAGGGAAATGAAGTTTTATACCGAAAAGTTTTAGAATTTTATCATCCTGAATTCAAAAAAGAGTATGTTATCTTAGCTGAAGAAGGTGCTCAATCAGATGAAGACGATATGATTGAGCTTGTACCAATGATCAATGAACCAGATGAGTCAGGTGACGGTGGTAAGTTAGTACCAATCGAAACTGATGAAGAATGGGACATGATTGAAGAAGTTGTAAATACTGAAATGGAAGAATAATTAAAAAGATTTTACTCTTGCTAACCTTAAGATGGGTAGGCAAGAGTATTTTTTTAAGTCAAGCAATGTATAAATAATTAACGCTTATAATTTTATTGAAAATATGGTAAAATATCTAAAGTTAAATTTTATATGAATGATTCGCTTCTATAAATAAAATAGCTTTGCGTCTAACACGAAATCAGTCATTTAATTGGTTGGCAAAATTATAATCAATTGTGAAGGCTGATTTATTTTATTGTCATAATCATATTGACTTATTTTACATAAAGGAAGTTTAAAACATGGATGACCTAAATAAAAAATATTTAATAGATTTACATCAACATCAAAATAGTTCAATCGAAGTTTTGCGTGAATTTGCCGAGGGAAATGAAGTGCCAATTGTAGATCGTTTAACATTAGATTTAATTAAGCAATTAATTCGTATGAATAATGTTAAAAATATTTTAGAAATTGGTACAGCAATCGGCTATAGTTCTATGCAATTCGCTTCTATATCTGATGACATTCATGTCACAACGATAGAGCGTAATGAAACGATGATTCAATATGCTAAACAAAATTTAGCTACTTATCATTTTGAAAACCAGGTTCGAATTATTGAAGGTAATGCTTTAGAGCAATTTGAAAATGTAAATGACAAAGTTTATGATATGATATTTATTGATGCAGCAAAAGCGCAATCAAAGAAATTTTTTGAAATATATACACCACTTTTAAAGCACCAAGGTCTCGTAATTACAGATAATGTTTTATATCACGGTTTTGTATCGGATATTGGGATTGTTAGATCGAGAAATGTAAGACAAATGGTTAAAAAGGTTCAAGATTATAATGAGTGGTTAATAAAGCAACCAGGATATACAACGAATTTTTTAAATATAGACGATGGATTAGCGATTTCAATTAAAGGAGAATGACTATGACAGAATTACTTGTCACACCCAAGTCATTAAGCCATATGGAAACACTTATTGATTTAGGTGCAGATGCTTTTGTAATTGGCGAGCAAAAGTTTGGTTTAAGACTTCCAGGGGAATTCAATAGACAACAAATGACAGAGGCTGTCGCATTAGCTCACAAAAACGATAAAAAAGTATATGCGGCAGTGAATGGATTATTTCATAATTATCATTTAGATGCTGTAGAAGATTATATTAATTTTTTACATGAAATACGAGTTGACAGAATTATTTTCGGGGATCCAGCAGTAGTAATGTATGTGAAGGCGCAAGAAAATCCAATACCACTTCATTGGAATGCAGAGACGTTAGTAACTAATCATTTTCAATGTAATTACTGGGGTAAAAGAGGCGCATCAAGAGCTGTCTTAGCACGTGAGCTGAATTTGGATGAAATTATTAATATAAAAGAAAATTCAAATGTGGAAATTGAGGTGCAAGTTCAAGGAATGACTTGTATGTTCCAATCAAAGCGTATGCTACTAGGCAATTATTATACGTTCCAAGATCGCCAAATGAAAATTGAACGTCGCAATGATGAACAATCTTTATTACTTTATGATGAAGAAAGACAAAATAATTACCCAGTTTACGAAGATTACAATGGTACGCACATTATGTCACCAAACGACATTTGTTTAATTGAAGAATTAGCACCATTTTTTGAGGCGGGTATAGATTCATTTAAAATCGATGGTATTCTACAAACGGAAGAATATATTAATGTGGTAACGGAACAGTATCGTCAAGCGATAGATTTGTACAATGAAGATCCTGAAATCTATGAAGATGAGAAATTTATGTTGATTGATCCAATTGAAGAAATTCAACCTGATCATCGACCATTTGACGAAGGTTTCTTATATAAACAAACAGTATATTAAGGAGGTTAATCATGAAGACAATAGAAGAGATTAAATCAACTCCTAAAACAGTTATGAAGAAACCAGAATTATTAGCACCTGCTGGAAACTTAGAAAAGTTAAAAATAGCAGTACATTATGGCGCTGATGCCGTATTTTTAGGTGGTCAAGAATATGGATTACGTTCAAATGCTGATAATTTCACGATGGAAGAAATAGCTGAAGGTGTTGAATTTGCGAACCGTTACGGTGCCAAAATTTATGTTACGACAAATATTATTGCACATGATGAGAATATTGAAGGTCTAGAATCATATTTGCGTAATTTGGAAAAGACTGGTGCGACAGGTATCATTGTTGCAGATCCTTTAATTATCGAAACATGTAAAGAAGTTGCGCCAAAACTTGAAATTCATTTATCTACTCAACAATCACTTTCTAATTACAAAGCTGTAGAATATTGGAAAGAAGAAGGATTGGATCGTGTTGTATTAGCACGTGAGACCGGCGCGATGGAAATGCGTGAAATGAAGGAAAAAGTAGATATTGAAATCGAAGCATTTATTCATGGTGCTATGTGTATCGCCTATTCAGGTAGATGTACATTAAGTAATCATATGACTGCAAGGGATTCCAACAGAGGCGGTTGCTGTCAAAGTTGCCGTTGGGATTATGAATTATTAGAAGTTGATGATAATGGTGAACTTGATGTTTTTTATAATCAAGGTGAAGTTACACCGTTTGCGATGAGTCCTAAAGATTTAAAATTAATCGAATCAATTCCTCAAATGATGGATATTGGTGTGGACTCATTAAAAATTGAAGGACGTATGAAGTCAATTCATTATATTGCAACAGTTGTCTCAGTATATCGTAAAGTCATTGATGCGTATGCGGCAGATCCTGACAACTTTAAGATTAATCCGGAATGGTTAATTGAGTTAGATAAATGTGCAAATAGAGACACTGCACCAGCATTCTTTGAGGGAACACCTGGTTATGAAGAACAGATGTTTGGTCAACAACAATCTAAAAAATCACCATTTGATTTTTGTGGTTTGGTATTAGACTATAATGAAGATACAAAAATTGCGACTATTCAACAACGAAATAACTTTAAACCAGGTCAAGAAATAGAATTCTTTGGTCCAGAAATTGAAACATTTACACAAGTAGTAGAAGCAATTTATGATGAAGAAGGTAACAGCTTAGACGCGGCGCGCCATCCATTACAAATCGTTCAAATTAAAGTGGATCGCCCGATATATCCAAACAACATGATGAGAAAGGAAATTGGCTAATGAAAGCTACTACAATCATTGGCATAGCTGGTGGATCTGGCTCAGGAAAAACAACTGTAACTAACGAAATTATGAAAAACTTAGAAGGTCATAGTGTCGCTTTACTTGCTCAAGATTACTATTATAAAGATCAAAAGCACTTGACTTTCGACGAGCGCCTAGAAACCAATTATGACCATCCATTTGCATTCGATAATGATTTATTAATTGAAAATCTTAAAGACTTGAAAAATGGTAAAGCAGTAGAAGTACCGACATATGATTATGCTAGTCATACAAGAAGTGACATTACCATTGATTTTAAACCTAAAGATGTTATTATCGTAGAAGGTATTTTCGCTTTAGAAAATAAGGTATTACGTGATATGATGGATGTTAAAATATATGTTGATACAGATGCAGACTTGAGAATATTACGCCGTTTAACACGAGATACTAAAGAGCGTGGGCGTTCAATGGACTCTGTTATCAATCAATATTTAAGTGTTGTTAGACCTATGCATGACCAATTTATTGAACCGACTAAGAAATATGCTGATATAATTATTCCTGAAGGTGGGAGCAATAAAGTTGCAATAGATATTATGACAACAAAAATTCAGTCTTTAGTTAGCAAGCAATAGTATAATTCAGTAAAGGAAGATGACAATATGGAAAATCAAAAGCAATATCCAATGACTCAAGAAGGTTTTGAAAAATTAGAGCGTGAACTTGAAGAATTAAAAACAGTTAAGCGTCCTGAAGTTGTAGAGAAAATTAAAGTTGCACGTTCATTTGGTGACTTATCAGAGAACTCTGAGTATGATGCAGCAAAAGATGAACAAGGATTCATCGAACAAGATATTCAAAGAATTGAGCATATGTTAAGAAATGCATTAATCATTGAAGATACTGGAGATAACAACGTTGTTAAAATTGGTAAAACAGTAACGTTTGTAGAATTACCAGGTGATGAAGAGGAAAGTTATCAAATCGTTGGTTCAGCTGAATCAGATGCATTTAATGGTAAGATTTCAAATGAATCACCAATGGCTAAAGCGTTAATTGGTAAAGGTTTAGATGATGAAGTTCGTGTTCCACTACCTAATGGTGGCGAAATGAACGTAAAAATTGTTAATATCCAATAAATGATCAAATAGATTGTTTAATTGCGCGATTGAAGTGTGTTAATGATACTTCGGTCGTGCTTTTTTATATTCAAAATCAAAAAATCGGACAGATGAAAAGTAAAAATTTTCCATCAGACCGAATGATAGCAGAACCTAAATTAGTGTAAGAGTTACAATATTAACTACTCCATTTTAAAAAAAGCAAAATATTTCCGAGAAAACAAATTGATTATCATTTGTTATTGTATGCGATTTGAATTACTTATTAAACAACTTGTGCTTCTCAATGATACAATGAAAAGGTATTCAATACTGGTTTATTGCAATACAAAGGGGGATTTAAAGTGGATGTAAGATTTATTAACGAGCAGACAATTATGATTTATTTTGAAAATAAAATATCCGAAGAGACATATCGTAATGTCACAGCAATGGTACGGTGGATACGAGAAAAAGAAATATTAGAAATTCAAGATATTGTCCCTTCGTATCGAGCAGTTCTAATATATTTTGATGAACAAGCTATAACATCTTCTAAATTAATTGAAAATTTAGAACTTAACAAATTTAATGAAAAAAATGTTCATGCTGTGAATCAAACCAATCGTATTATTAAAATACCTGTTCAATATGGTGGTACATATGGACCAGATATTGAAGAAGTAGCAAAGCATAATCGAATAACTGTTGAGCAAGTTATTGAAAAACATACAAGTAAACCTTATTTAATATATATGCTAGGATTTATGCCAGGATTTCCATACTTAGGCGGACTTGATGAACAACTACATACACCTAGACGTAATCAGCCAAGGTTAAAAATTCATGCAGGTTCTGTAGGTATTGCGAATAATCAAACAGGACTATATCCATCAGATTCTCCTGGCGGATGGCAAATTATTGGACGCACACCGTTAAAAGTATTTAGCAGCGAGCGTGAACCAATGTCAATGTACGAAGCAGGAGAATGGATACAATTTTATGCAATAGATGAACAGAAATTTATACAAATCGAAAGAGATATATCAGATGGCAACTTTAATGTTGATGACTGGGTGGTGATTGAAAATGTCAATTAAGATTTTACAACCAGGTCTCTTTTCAACGGTACAAGATCTAGGAAGAATAGGTTATGAACATATTGGATTTTCAGGCGCAGGTGCCATGGATCAATTTAGTTTTAAGGTTGCGCAGTCATTAATTAACAATGATGGTCCAGCGATTGAATATACTTTGATTGGTCCTACCATTCAATTTAATACGCAAAATACATTTGTTATAACCGGTGGTAGTATTAATGCTTCGCTAAATAATAAAACTATATCAATGAATTCTGTCATATTAGCTGAGAAAGGTGACATTTTAAAAATAGGTGCTATAACCAAAGGTGCACGCGGTTATCTTACTTTTGGTCATTCTATCAACGTACCTCTTATTGCTGAAAGTTATGCAACACATACCCGAAGCAGTATAGGAGGATTCAAAGGTAGAAAGTTATTAGCTAATGATGTAATAACAGTGAAAATAAATAATGACTTTAAAGAAAACATTGGAAAGACGATTCATTTACAGGACGATTTATTGCCAGAAAATAATATTATACACATTCTTCAAGGACCTCAATTCGAGGCATTTTCTGAAGAGGCTAGAGCGAAAATTGTAAATCATCCATATTTAATTACTGAACAATCAGACCGTATGGGCTATCGTTTGGAAGGTGACAGCGTTGCACCAATTAATCAAGCAGATATCATTTCTGAACCGGTTGCTCTTGGTAGTGTTCAAGTACCAAATGATGGTCAACCTATTATTCTGCTTAATGATAAACAAACGATAGGTGGTTATACCAAAATTGCAACTGTATGCAAATTTGATCTGCCAAAGTTAGCACAGATGAAACCAAAAGATACAATTCAATTTAAATGGATATCATTCCAAGAAGCTGTAGATAAGAATCGGGAACAAATGTCTCTGTTTAATGAAATTCTTAAGAGTCATCAAAAGACTCCAATTTTTGATACATCTAGCTTGCGACATACTTCGAAAAAATTATCAACAATTTTAAAAGGGGATTTGTAAAATGAATATTGAAAAAATCGAACAAATAATCAAATTAGTGAAGGAAAATGATGTTAAGAAATTTAAATATAAAAATTTTGAAGATGAAATAGAAATTGACTTCACTGACTCGAATCATTTGGCTGCACACAGTAATCAATCAAATCAAAGTATGAACAATAATGATTTGACAGCTTCAAAAGCGAATGATAACTCCGATGTTTCGACAAATGATTATCATGACATTAAATCACCAATGGTAGGTACATTCTTTTTACAAGATAGTAAAGAATTAACTGAACCAATTGTGAATGTCGGTGACAAAGTTAACAAGGGAGATATTATAGGATATGTTGAAGCGATGAAAGTATTAAACGAGGTAACAACAGATGTTGCTGGAGAAATTACTGAAATAGTAGCTGATCATGGCACAAATGTTGAATACGACCAAGTTTTGGTACGTATTAAGTAAAGGGGGTAAGTAAATGCTTCGTTGTTTAATTGCGAACAGAGGTGAAATTGCTGTAAGGATTATAAGAGCTTGCAGAGAATATGGGATTGAAACTGTAGCAGTTTATGCAAAAGGGGACGAGCAAAGCTTGCATGTACATTTAGCAGATCAAGCTATATGTATTGGGGAAGCTAATGCTTTAGGTAGTTATTTAAATATTGACCGCATCATATCTGCTGCACAAATCACTGGTGCTAATGCAATTCACCCAGGATATGGCTTTTTATCAGAATCAACAAAATTTGCTCAAACCGTTGAGGAACAAGGCATAGCGTTTATAGGGCCTACTAAAAAAACGATGGAAATGATGGGGGATAAAATAACAGCAAGACAAACAGTTCATCATGCAGGTGTTCCTGTGATTCCAGGATCAAATGGTGCTGTGAATCATGTGTCTGAAATTGAGAATCTTGCCAAAGACATCGGTTATCCAGTTGTTATCAAAGCTGCCAGTGGCGGTGGTGGTAAAGGTATACGTATTGTAAAGAAAGCTGAAGATTTAGAAAAGGCATTTAAAGAAGCTAAAAGTGAAGGAAAAAAATACTTTGATGATGATCGTGTTTATGTTGAGGCTTTTATACCTGTTGCAAAACATGTTGAAGTTCAAGTTATGGGAGATGGGCAGGATAATTATGTACATTTAGGGGAACGTGATTGTTCTGTACAACGTAAAAATCAAAAATTAATCGAAGAATCTCCTTGTGCAGCATTAACTGAAGAACGACGACAACAAATATGTAACGATGCTGTTAAAGTTGCACGTGCAGCAAATTATAGAAGTGCAGGTACGATTGAATTTTTAGTAACTGATACCGCACATTACTTTATTGAAATGAATGCTCGAATACAAGTTGAACATACTGTTACAGAGATGCGAGCAGAACGTGATTTGGTTGCAGCACAACTGTATTTATTGGAACATAATCATTTACCTTTTTCACAAAGCGATATTCAATTTAATGGTCATGTGATAGAAGCGAGAATAAATGCCGAAAATCCTGAAAAGAAATTTCAACCAACACCAGGTAAAGTGACAGCGTTACATTTACCTCAAGGCTTTAATGTGCGAGTCGATTCTTTACTATATCACGGTTATCAAGTTTCACCATATTATGATTCTTTAGTAGCTAAAGTAATTGTAAAATCTCATGATAGAGCTTCAGCAATTGATAAGTTGAAAGTCACCTTAGATGAAATGGTGATAGATGGATTTTCTACAACTGCCGATTTTTTATATGCAGTTTTAAATTATCCACTATATCGTGATGGAGATGCAAAAGATGTTGATATTAAATTTTTAGAAAAACATCAAATTGTTAAAGGGGTGGAATTATAATGCGAGTTGATTTGAATTGTGATTTAGGCGAAGCATTTGGAAATTATTCCTTTGGTGGTGATCATCAAATTATTCCGTTAATTACAAGTGCGAATGTTGCTTGTGGTTTTCACGCTGGTGATGAAAATGTAATGAATGAAACGGTAAAACTTGCCAAAGCACATAATGTTGCAGTAGGTGCACATCCTGGTTTACCTGATTTGAAAGGCTTTGGCAGACGAAATATAGATATCTCTAACGACGAGATTTATAATTTGATGATTTATCAATTAGGTGCATTACAAGGGTTTTGTCGCATTCATCAACTTAAAATTAATCATGTTAAACCGCATGGTGCATTGTATCAGATGGGTGCAAAAGACAGAGAAATAGCAAACGTTATAGCACAAGCTGTTTATGACTTTGATCCATCACTAGTGTTAGTAGGATTAGCAAATTCATATCTAATTTCAGAAGCAAAGAATGTCGGATTAATTACAGCTTCTGAAGTGTTTGCTGATAGACGATACGAAGATGATGGGCAGCTCGTTAGTAGAAAAGAAAGTGATGCTGTGATTACTGATACTGACGAAGCACTTAAGCAGGTTTTAAAGATGGTGAAGGAAAATAAAGTTATTTCAAAAAACAATAAGGAAGTAACGTTACAAGCAGATACAATTTGTGTGCATGGTGATGGAGAACATGCATTATTATTTGTTTCGAAAATTAGAGAAATTTTAATGAAAGAAGGCATTGATATTCAATCCTTATAGGGGGCTAAAAAAATGGGGAGAAATTTAAAGCTTAAAAAAGAAAGTGACTTTGAATTCACAAAAAATCATAAAAGGTTATTATTAGGTTCTGTATTTTTGATGGCAACTTCTGCAATTGGGCCAGCATTTTTAACGCAAACA
>NZ_JACYHC010000662.1:0-2095 GCF_017152085.1 Staphylococcus sp. EG-SA-2 | reverse complement strand
GTAAATCCTCATCATTAGAAATAGCTTCAATGGCTGCAGTCAAACCTGCAACTATCTTTTCTAATGGCATAGATGGTGTATCGGGTTTACCAATGACCTGCTCTGGTATGTATGGCACATGAATAAATCCGAATCGTAGGTGAGGGTAATGCTTATCTTGTAAATAACCTAAGTGATAAAGCACGTGATTACATACATACGTACCTGCGCTATTTGAAAGTGCTCCAGGAAGTCCTTGATTAATAATACTTTGAGTCATTGCTTTAACTGGTAAATTTGAAAAATAAGCTGGCGCACCGTCTAAGTGAATGGCTTGATCAATAGGTTGAAAATCATCATTATCTGGAATACGTGCATCATCAATATTAATGGCGACACGTTCTGGGGTAATGGCATTTCTACCACCAGCTTGTCCTATAGCTAGTACAACATCATAATGATTAGATGCCAACGTTTTATTTATAATATTATCTACTTTCTTAAAAGAGGTTGGTAGTTTTAATTTATCGATTGTATGTGTGCCAATAATATCTTCTAGTTGAGTCACAGCTTCCCATGAGGGATTGATATTTTGATTGTCAAAAGGCGCAAACCCTGTTACTAAAATGTGCATTTTAAGACACCCCGCAGTATTAAAATTTAATTTAGTATAACACGCGCATAATTAAAAACATATCAGGTTATGTATGCGCATAAAAAACAGCCTTGAAAAACCTTTATAAATCGGATTTTCAAAGCGTGTTTTGAAAGGTATTTAATTAAAACTAAGCATGTTGATGTAAATCATCAAAGTTTGTTAAACGTTGTTGCCACTCATTATCACTAATATTATTTGCTTGAACATAACGATTACGCTCATGTTTAGCACATTCATAAGAGCATGCACCTAAATATTTAGTTTCGTTTTCTTCAGAAACTAATATTTGTTTATTACATTCTGGGTTAGCGCAATTAATATAACGTTCACATGGTTTGCCATCAAACCAATCCTTACCAATAATTGTTTTTTCAACTTGGTTGATATCAACACTGATACGATCATCAAATACATACATTTTACCGTCCCAATATTGACCTTTTGTTTCAGGGTCTTTACCATATGTAGCTATACCGCCGTGAAGCTGCGCTACATCTTCGAAACCTTCTTTTAAAAGCCATCCAGAAAATTTTTCACATCGAATGCCACCTGTACAGTACGTAACCACTTTTTTATCTGTAAATAACGCTTTATTCTCTTTAATCCAGTCAGGTAAATCTCTAAAGCGTGTGATGTCTGGGCGAATTGCACCTCGGAAATGACCTAAATCAAATTCATAATCATTACGTGCATCAATAATGACTGTGTCATCATCTTCAAGAGCTTTTCTAAATTCTACAGGTGATAAATATTGGCCAGTTGTGTGTCTTGGATCGACGTCATCTTCTAAATCTAAAGCAACGATTTCTTTTCGAGGACGTACATGCATTTTCTTAAAAGCATGTCCTTCAGCTTCATCAATTTTAAACACCATATCTTTGAATCGTTCATCGGCATGCATATGTGCCATATATTGTTCGGTTTCTTCTTTTGTACCAGATAATGTGCCGTTAATACCTTCTGTAGAAACAAGAATTCTACCTTTTAAATGGTGTGCTTTGCAAAACGCTAAGTGATCCTGAGCAAACTGTTCAGGGTCATCAATCGTCGTATATTTATAATATAAAAGAACTTGATAGTTCATAGGTTAATCTCCTTCTATAAACATGTTATAAGCATGTTAATTTTTAAAATAAAGCGTCAATACGCATATTTATCTACGTCCATCATTTTAACAGAGTTGTATTGTCATTCAATATTTCTAGCTTGAAATCAGCCACTAGACCGATAAAATAGATAGATGAAACCGTTATCATTTTATTTGATAGTTATCTTGTTTAAAATAAAATTGATAGTTAAAACGAATGAAATGAAAGGAATGATCATGATGTCACAACAAGATTTACCTACATTATTTTATAGCGGGAAGTCCAATAGTGCTGTTCCAATTATATCTGAAAGTGAATTACAAACAATTACAGCTGAACCATGGCTTGAAATTTCCAAAAAAGGATTGCA
>NZ_JACYHC010000661.1:0-2103 GCF_017152085.1 Staphylococcus sp. EG-SA-2 | reverse complement strand
TGCTGTGTTAGCATTTTGTTTCGCTACTTCTAAATTATGATTACCGTTTAACTGCGTCTTCGCATTCGTTACTTGCGTTGCTGCATTTGTAACATCTGATGGTGTTAACGTTGGTGTTGGTGTACCATTAACGATACTTTCGGCAGCTGTCACTTTTTCATCATATGCTTGACGTTTATTCGCATCAGCATTGACATAGTTACCACTAGTTTTTGTGTCAGCTTTATCAGCAATAGCACGTTTTAAAGCTGTCATCGCAGTATTTATTTCAGTCGCAGTATGTTCAACACCATTTGCTGCAGATACGCGTCCTGCACTTGTTACTTGTGCTTTTAATGCTTCTTTTTGTTTTGTATTTAAGTCCGAAGCGTTTGTAATCGCTGTGTTAGCAGCCTGTTTCGCACGTTCTAAGTTTTGAATACCGTTTAATGCAGTATTTGCTTGTGCAACAGCTTGCATTGCTCTTTCAACATCTGCTTTAGGTGTATTACCGCCAGCTGTTTTATTTAAAATAGTTGCTGCTGCATTTACTGCTTGAGAATAAGCCGTTCGTTTAGCATCATCAGCATCTTGATAATTTTGACTTTGTAACGTCGTGTCTTTATCACGAATTGATGTTTCTAATTGACCCATAGCACCATCTAATTGTTGCGCTTTGGCTTTAACTGTATTAACACCTTCAACATTTGTTGCTTGTGTAATTTCATTATCTAACGCATTACGTTGTGCATTATTAATGTGTGTTAATGTACCTAACGTTTGTTTCGCAGCAGCTTTAGCTTCATTTAATTTCGCATCACCGTTCAACGCCGTCTTCGTACTGTTCACATTTTGTAATGCTTGTTCAACTGCTGCTTTGTCTACATTTTGACCACTAGCTTTTGTTAAAATTGCTTTCGCTGCATTTACAGCTTGATCATAAGCTGATTTCTTATTTGGCTCTGCATCTAGGTATTTCTGAGTTTGTTTTGTTTGTGTCTCATCATTGATACCATTTTGTAAACTATGCATTGCGTTATTTAATTCTGTTGCTTTGGCAGTTTCTTGATTTACACCAGCTACTGTAGTTGCACCATCAATGCTACGCGTTAACGCATCTTTTTGTGCATTGTTAATTGATGTTAAGTTATTTAAGTTGTTTTTCGCAGTTGTCTTAGCTTGAGCTAAGTTTTGCGCACCATTTAATGCATGTTCTTTAGTTGTCACTTGTGATGTTGCTTGCGTAATAGTATTTGGTTCCATCGTTGGGTTCGATGTTTGATTAATGATTGCTTTTGCTGCAGTAACTGCGCTGTCGTACTCGTTACGATTAGTTGGACTTGCGTCAGTGTAGTTTTGACCTGCTTTAATTGTTGCTTCATTCGCAATACTATCTCTTAAGCCTTTCATCGCTGTATTCAACGTTTGAGAACTATTTTTAACAGTTTGAACACCTTCTAATGTAGTTGCACTTTGAACTTGTTCTTTTAATTTTGCTTTTTGTGCATTATTCAATTGTGCTAAGCCATCAATTGTATTATTAGCATTTTCTTTAGCAACACGTAAGTTGTTATCGCCATTTAATGCTGTTTTAGCCGCATTGACTTGTGAAGTCGCACTATTTACATCATTGACTGTTAATGTCGCATTCGGTGTACCATTAATGATATTTTCAGCGTTAGTCACTTTTGAATCATACGCTTGACGTTTTTCTTGATCAGCATTGACATAATTACCGCTTGCTTTTGTTCTTTCTTTATCAGCAATAGCTGCTTTAAGTGCTGTCATCGCACCGTTCAATTCAGTAGCTGTATGTTGAACGTTATTTGCATCAGATACACGTTGTGCATTGTTAACTTGTGTTTTTAATGCATCTTTTTGTTTTTGGTTTAAGTCATGTGCGTTGTTAATTGTGTTCGTCGCATTTGTTTTAGCTTGAGCTAAGTTTTGTACACCATTTAACGCTGCTTTTGTTGTATTGACTTGATTTGCCATGCCATTAATCGCATTAGCATCCATATTTGGATTGTTCGTTGCATTAATAACACCATTTGCATTATTTACAGCAGTATTGTAATTATTTTTGTTGCTATCAGATGCATCAAGATAATTTTGACTTGTTTT
>NZ_JACYHC010000660.1:0-2109 GCF_017152085.1 Staphylococcus sp. EG-SA-2 | reverse complement strand
GGTTAGTAATATATTAGGTCATGTTATGTTTAAGACTATAATGAATAAATAATTTAGAAATATGCTTCCGATTGTTCGATGCTTTAATTCAGTTAGAAGCATCATAGAATGCATGATTACTGTTGTAAAGATACGTAATGTTTTGTATTGACTGTATGTCTTTGGATAGAGTTACAAACTTATTTTGTTACTCTAGGCCCATATGTCGCAGTACCATCTGCATGTGTTGTTACATTGTATGCATTTGTTTTACTTGGCTTCTTGTATGTCGGGCGAGCTCCGTATGACACTTGACCGTTTGCGTGTGTTGTTACGTTATATGCATTTGTTTTGCTTGGCTTGTTTTGTGTCGGGCGAGCTCCGTATGATACTTGACCATTTGCATGTGTTGTTACGTTATATGCATTTGTTTTGCTTGGCTTGTTTTGTGTCGGGCGAGCGCCATATGATACTTGACGATTTGCATGTGTTGTTACGTTGTATGCATTTGTTTTGCTTGGTTTGTTTTGTGTTGGGCGAGCGCCATATGTTACTGTGCCATCTTGATTTGTCGTTATGTTGTATGCGTTTGTTTCTGATGGCTTATTGAATCTTGGTCTCGCTTCATATCCAAATGTTCCATCGTTGTATTCACGGATACCTGTACCAGCATCTCTATATTTAACATATTTAGGTGTTTTGTTAAATTGAGGTCTTGCTGGATAATGTGATGCTTCTGTTGTTTCAGATGCTTGAGGTTTAACTTCAATATCACTTGATTCTCCTTGAGTACCTTTTAACGTTGATTCAGTACCTTGTGGTTTTATTTCAAGTTTAGATGAGCTACCTTCAAGACCTTCTAAAATAGGGTTCGGTGTCGTCGGTTGAGTATAATTATCGCTTAAAGATGGTCTGTTTTGTTCCATTGTTGGGAAATCTGGACCTTGAACGATTTCACCTTGTAACGTTTTATTTTCCATCGTTGGATATTCCGGACCTTTTACAATTTCACCTGTAATTGTGCCCTGTGGAATTTTAACTAATGGCTGTGCCACTGGTTGTGTTGTTTCTTCAGCTTTATCAACTGTAATTTTAACCTCTTGTTGGTTATCAAATTTAGGTGATTGAGGTTCTTCAACTTTCTTCTCTTCTTTTACAACTGGAGATTTTGTTACAGTTTCCTCGTATTTTTTGACAGTTTTATTTTTCCAAGATTCGTCAGCCTTTGCAACCGCTTCTCTTGTTTCTTTAACTAGAGCATCAAATCCATCTTTATGTTTATGGTAATCATGTTTAGTTCCATCATACCTAGTAATGTGTTTAGGTCTATTCAACTTGGTTTCAATGAAGAAATCATCAATAATAGATTCTAAATCTTTAATCATTTCTTTTTCAGTACGTTGATTCGTAACTCTAATTGGATCTTTTTCATCACCTAAAATCAAATCAATTTTCGCCCTAAGATTTAATGCTTCTGTTTTATGTTGTGCATCTGTAACGTAGGCAAAATATACACTATATGCTTGATCAACAAGTGAATCTATTTTACCATATGCTGTTCTTTCTTCGCTTTCAGAATATGGTTTTAAATCTGGATTCTCTGATTCAATTTTCTTTACTTCTAACTTAAAGTTATCCAATGCTTTTGTTAATAATTTTGATAAGTCATTGTATTCTTCCATAGTTAAATCGCCAAGATCGTATTTATCAAATGCTTTCATTTTAACTTGAGTATTAGGATTCTCTTTTTTGTATTTTTTATATAGTTCTTTATAAATTTCGTATTTTTCTTTTTTTCTTTCTAGCAGGTATTGGTCTTCCTCTAAAACTCTAGTTTTTAATTTATCTACTGCATCTTTATATTCTTTTTCTGCATATTTATGCTGATCCAGTAAATGAAAAATATTGTAAAACTGGTTTTCTAGATTTTCAATTATTCCCCAATAATATCCATCTGCAATTTGTTTCCCATTTTTACTCCCAGCATTAACTTGTGATTTCCCACTATAATCCTTTGTTACTATCGCATCTGCTTTGTTATCCCATGTAAATAAGCTAGATGCAACTGCTAATGCGCCTAGCGAAATTATTTGCTTTTTCATAATTTTTTAATTCCTCCAAAATGTAATT
>NZ_JACYHC010000659.1:0-2117 GCF_017152085.1 Staphylococcus sp. EG-SA-2 | reverse complement strand
TACCGTTACTATCTTTAAGAATGACATAAACACCTTTAATCCCTTTTTCATTGGCATCTTGTTTACCATCTTTATTTGTATCTTCCCATACATAGTCACCTAGATTATATTTCTTTTGGTCGCCATTAGCAGTTGATGAGCCATTCACATTTGAATAACTATTTGACCAACTATATTTAGTTTTGTCAGTGTCTAAAGTATAATCAATTTTTCCATTATCTGTTGATGTATTATCTGGATACGCAACTTGTTGAATGATGTATTGTTTATTACTACTTGTTTGACCATTCATTAAATCAACTGTTGCAGTCTTATTATCATTGCTGTAAGTAATATTAAATTGATTAGTAACATCTTTAAGTTTTGAAGTATCTGGGGTGAAACTGTCGACAAATTGATTTTGATCTGTCACTTCGTAAATTTTGAAGTTTTTTGCATTTGGATTAAATTTATATCCAGTTAAATTAGTAACAAACGTTTGTTTAGTATATGTATTTTTAGGTTGATTTACATATGCAGTCATATTACGCGATAAATCTTCATTGTTGATATAGTTTGTACTTGAAATAAGCGGTTGTGCTTTTTTATTACCATAATCGACAATGATTTCTTCGCTATATGTATCATTACCTAAACTTACTTCCATTTTATAAGCAGTTTTATCAGTTGTTGCATTTTCACGTTTCGCAAATGCGACTTGTTCAAAGCTACCGCTAACATTTGTATATTGATCTACATAATTCGTAAAAGTATACGTTGTTGTGTTTGTTGTACTGTCATAAATACCTTTTGCAATAATATTACCTTGGGCATTATATAAATTTTGAGTTTGTGAAGGTAATCTTACTGATCCTGGACGGAAATATTGACCATATTTAAAAGTAAATGTATCGCCCTCTTTAACAGAATCATCGATTGTGTAATTCGCTTTTAATTTTAAAACATCACTTGAAGTTGCCCAAAATTCTGTTTTGCCAGTATCTTTATTTAAGTGTCCTTTATCAATAGCAATATCAATATTTGAAAAATGAACTTTATCATTAACATTTGTACCTTGTTGTGGTGCTGCTACTGTGTTCACAGCCATACGGTTTAATGTTCTTGGTTTAATAGTCGTTGTTTTAGGAGTAGCTGAAACATCTTTAGCCTGTGTTAAATTACTTTTATCAGTTTCATTACTATATGTAGTTGATGATTTATCATTTGTTGTTACATTGCTAGTTTGTGTAGTAGATTGACTAGCTGTAGCGTTTTGTGGTGATTGCATGTTACTACTAGTTTCTTTAACTGTTGCACTATCACTCATTGTCACTTTAGGCTGATCTGCAGTTGCAGTTTGCGTATTGTCTTTTAGTTGACGACTATCAACTTTTTCAGTTGTTTTATTCTCACTTGGGGCTGTCGTTTCATTTTTTGATTGATTTAATTCTCCATTCGTATGTTCTGCCGCTTTAGCTTCATGACCACTTAACCCAAAAATCAATGTTGTCCCTACTAAAATTGAAGCAGTACCTACAGAATACTTTCTTATCGAAAATTTGTTTAATCGATTTGGTATCATGCCTTTTCTATTTGTTGCTGTCTTTTTATTATTCATTTAATAATACTCCTTTAAAATATCAAAATTTGATAAATATAATATTTTGCATATATAAATTTCTGCATTACTATCGTAATATAAATTTCAATAAAGTGCAATACTTTAATTATTTTTCTTTATTTTACAATGTTATTTTCTACAAATATTAATATGAATCACAGTTTAAGAATTGCAATTTTTAATACTTTTTTTCTTTAATTGCTTTAAATTATTTATCTATATTTTTAAAACTCTCTTTTAATCTAAGCTTGTTTTCAATTCGCTATTACATCTTATTTTAATTAATAACATTGCTCACAACAGTAATCTCAAAGGCTTACTATTGGTGCATTAGAACAAAAAAAGGCATGTGACTTAAAAGCATTCTCAATGAAATACCGGTTCTTCATATTTTATGGTGGGAAGGTAAAACTTCCTGCTTTTTTTAATACACAAAAAGCGCAATTGCCTCTATAATTTAAAGTGACCAAACCCAAACTAAAGGAGACAAGTGCGCCTATGTGTAATGATACCTTAG
>NZ_JACYHC010000658.1:0-2120 GCF_017152085.1 Staphylococcus sp. EG-SA-2 | reverse complement strand
AGTGTAAAATGTACTTGGGTCATGTAAAAGTCCTCCTGGGTATGTTTTTGTCGTTAAAAACATTGTACCGTAAAAGGACTGTTATATGGCCTTTTTACTTTTACACAATTATACGGACTTTATCATATTCCTCGAGCACATAGTATATATTTATATGAATATTATTGGAGCGAAGCTTATAAAAATTATAAAGAGGGATATTTAACTGAATCAGATGGTAAATTATGTCCAGCTATTTATGAATATTTTTGGGAGTTAGATTATTCTGTTAAGGACAAATCAATAAGTTTTTATATTCCGTGTAAAGAAATAGTAGATTATTTTTCATTAATACAAACGGAAGAAGGAGTATGGAAAACTAAATTTGGTGAAACAATATGTATTAATTCTAAATTACTCGAATTTGATAATGAATGTTTACTTATTAAAAAAGAAAGTTTATTAAACTTTCTTAATACTAAAAAATTGTCTATTGGATGGAAAATATATCTAGAAAAAATTTCTCTTCGAGATAGACAAGAATGGTGGTACAATGTTTTTTATGACGATGGCAAATATAATAAGAAAATAATTAAGAATGACATGTCAAAAATTAGGCGTAATTTTTAGATTTATCTATATATTTATGCCACCGCTCAAACTTTTATAAAAAGTAAAAAAACAATATTTATATTGAACTTGTGACGTGAATTTCTAAAACACAACCAACAATCCACAAGGAAACTAGTAAATAAGTTTAAATAAGATTTCGAAAAAATGTGTAATATTATAATATGAAAATCTTTAAGATTATAGAAGATTCATACTGACTAAAAAGATTTTGAAAGTGATTAAGTATTTAAAACACGCCAATCTTAAACCGCTATTGACAAATATGAAGCGGAACCACCGTTGTTTTTCTTTTCAGGTCCAATTGAATAAATGTTATGAATAGAATGGATAAAAATATAATTATTTAAGTGTTAAAGTAAACCAAATCATGATTTAAGATTATAAGAAAGAAAAATTGACTAATGTTAAAACCAACAATCATATGGGTTGTAACGTTTATACAATCATCGTAAAACTCAATATGCTTAATTTATTCAAAATGTTCGTCAATAAGTACAATGAAAAGGAGATTGATTTTTTGAATAAAAAATATCTTATGATTGTAATTATAATTTTAATATTGATTCTAGGCGGAATCTTTTTGAAGATGAAATATGACGAAAAGAAATAATATGATGAACAAAAAGAAAGAATAACGATTTATATGAAGTACAATGTGAAAGGTTATAAAAATATAAGCTTCGCTAATTTTAAAGAAAACCCAATGGATGGTTATTCTATTAGTGGTTATATAAATAATGATAAAAAGTTATCATTTACAGCTGGTATAAGATCTGTTGATGATTTTCAATTTGATACCGATATTTCTTATACAGATGAATTGGGTAGAAAATTTAATAAAAATCCTAAGTCAGTTTCTGAAATAAAAAAAGAGCAAAATACGTCCAATAAATAATTGTTCATATTGTGATGAAACAAAAATATAAGTCATTAGATGAGTTTAACTATGTTATAAATATTTGTAGTATCTATAAAAATCTCGACACTATTAAAATGATAAAGTGCCGAGGTTTTCTTACTTATTTAGTTAATTCAAAGTTTATGCCAGATTCATAAGAATTTGTGACACTTTTAATAGTGTAACCATTGATTATTACAATTTATCAAATGGTCCTTTAGAAGGTATAAATAACAAAATAAAATTAATTAAACGTACATCTTTTGGTTATGGAAGTTACAATCATTTGCGCAATCGAATATTATTATGTTCAAAACTTTACGCTCCAAAAAGTAAAAAGGAAGTTAAGCAATGTTTAGTTGCTTAACTTCGGATATTGAACGCATCAGTCCAATTTGACATAGAGCCTTTTTTAGTTCTTGATGTTTCTCTTTAAAACCTTGCATATTTTACAAAAAGAAAAATTAGCAGTATAATTAAGACAACGAAAATAAGTATTTACTTATACACCAATCCCCTCACTATTTGCGGTAGTGAGGGGATTTTTATTGGTGCGGCTATATGTCACCTATTTTGTATTGCGTCTACTTAGCCAATAAGAAAAAAACGC
>NZ_JACYHC010000657.1:0-2137 GCF_017152085.1 Staphylococcus sp. EG-SA-2 | reverse complement strand
TCCTTAATATAAGAAGAAACGATATTATTTGGTAAATGACCTGATTCATCTATAACATTGCTACATGTCACTATAAATTTTGCTTCGTCGTAAAGGTGATTTAAAGCTTCGTGTGAAATGGTCATCCCTTCATTATTACCGATTGTTGCAACATCACATTTTGCTTCATTTAGTAATGCCACATTCTTTTTACCTAAAGTTGCTTCAGTTATAGGTGCGGATAAATCTACATGATCACCTAGATCAACATATAAAGAAGGATGATTAAGTCGTGGCCGTTGTTCTGCCATATATACTTTAATGCGTTCGTATTCATGTAAATGACTATGAATATCGTTCGTATGATAAATTGTAAGCCTCAAATTGACGTCCTCCTTTTAAAGTTGTATTAAATCAACGCTCGAATAATTAAATATATACCCATTAACAACATTACTGTTCTCAATAATGTTACTACCGTATCTGACTTAATTGATTGATTCACTTTGACACCGATTTTCGCACCAAAATAACTAGAAATAATTAAAATGATTGCATAACCCCAAGCTACGTGACCTTGAGCAATGTGCCCTATAGAACTCATGACACTTGAAAAGAAAATCATCATCATACTTGTTCCAACAGCTACATGAGGTGGAAATCTAAATACAATAAGCATTAGTGGCGTCATTAGTGCGCCACCTCCAATACCAAATAAACCTGTCAATATACCAATTAAAAACGTTGTAATAAAAGCAAACAATGGTGGCACACTATAATGATATGTTTTACCTTTAGCGTCTACATAAGTCTTTTCATACTTGGGTTTATCGAAAATTTTAAACGGTTTAATCTTATTTCTTACCATTAATAAAATGGCTACGAAAATTAAAAAGATACCAAAATATAAATTAAATGACTCAAATGTTAAATATCTACTAATGAAGGACCCAAGCAATGAACCTGGTAATAGTCCAAATAAAAAGATGGAACCATTTTTAATATCAACTTGTTTTGTTTTTAAATATCCAAGTGATGAAGAAAGTCCTGTCACAATTAGAATGACTGAAGACGTCCCTATCGCTACTTGTGTTGTAATATTATGTAGTAATCCATGTTCAACACCGAGGTAAACCATTGTTGGAACGATAATAATACCGCCTCCAATGCCTACGATAGACCCTATAATCGCTGACAAACCTCCGATTAAAACTAATAATGTAATTGTTAATAACATAGTCGTCGCCTCTTAAAATAATTTTAATTGTTGTGGTGCTAACCCTTCATATTCTATATTCAATAATCGCTGATATGTTTTGGCATTATTTGCTGCATGACCACCAGAATTATTGTTAAATATGACGTAAACTTTCTTAGCTTTTTGTGCTAATATTTGTGCCTTTTGTGCCAAGTCTATTAATTCTTGCTCATTATAATCATATAAATAGCGTACATCTCGCCATTCTTGATCTGACATATCTTTCTTAGTCCAACCGTAATGATTACGTCCATGATAACGTACAAACGCAATTTCATTTGTGATTCGATTGACTAAAGGTACACTGCCATCTTTCACTTGTGGTTCATCAACTACTGCATGAATGATTTGATGTTCTGTTAAAAATGCCAATGTTTGTTCTTTAAATGCATCACTATACCATGATTGATGCCTAAATTCTACACACATTGGAAATGCTTGTAATTGCTGTCTTACATACAAAATATATTTGATATTTTGTGCATTGCAGTCAAACCATGGCGGAAATTGAACCAATACCATTGCTAATTTTTTCTGTGTATGTAAGGGCTCTAACATATTCTTAAATTGATCAAATAGTTCTTGCCTTGTATCTGCAAATGTTTTGTAGTCTGCATGCAATGTGAGTGCTTGATGAATTTTGACCACAAATTCAAATGTATCAGGCGTTTCTTTTATCCATTTCAATATATTTCTTTCCGGTTGTATCGCATAGTATGTCGCATCTAATTCGACAACCGGAAAATGTCCAGCATATGTTTTAAGTTTATCGGTTTGGCGTTCTAAATCTTCATATAATGAATAGTGATCACCCCAACCTGTTAATCCGATGTTTATCATATATATCACCAATGTCATCATACCATATAACTTTTATCATAATCATTTCAGCGAACTTTA